>CAXTJY010000513.1:0-3585 GCA_964244395.1 uncultured Rhodovarius sp. | reverse complement strand
GGCGATCGACGATGCCGGCGCCGGTTTCGCGAGCCTGCAGCACATCATCCAGCTGAAGCCGGACGTCATCAAGCTGGACATCAGCCTGACCCGGGCGGTCGACGTGGATCCGGCAAGGCGGGCGCTGGCGGCGGCGCTGATCTTCTTCGCCCAGGAAACCCGTTGCACCATTGTGGCCGAGGGCATCGAGACCGGTGCGGAGCTGAGCACGCTCAAACGCCTGGGCGTGCCGCGCGGCCAGGGCTACTTCCTGGGCCGGCCCTGCGCGCTGGAGGTGGCGAAGGCGCTGTTTGCGGTGCCCGAGCCGGCTTGACCAGCGGCGGTCTACCGTCGAAGCCGTCCCCGCTTCGCCAGGATGCGTATGGAATCCTCCAGATATCCGGAAGCGAATTCCGAGGTCGAACCGGGTGCCGGCCGTAAGTCGTAGCCGGGCCAGTCAAAGCTGTTGAGGTCGTCTGTGACGATCCATGATCGTTCGGCATCAAGACCGAGTCGCTGCTTCGTTGCGGCCCGCATCTCCACCGCATTGCCCTCGGAGCGCGGCGGCGAATGAGTGATGGGCGCCACCACCACCAGGGTCTGATCGACAGTACGGACGAACCGCAACAACGACGACGCAGGGCCGCTCCTCGGCGGCTTCTTCCCGGCCGGATATGGCATCGCTGCGCCACAGGTAGCTGTAGTGGATAACAAGGCCAACTTCGGGCTCAGGCAATGCCACACGGATTACTCGACTGGCGATGCACCGACGGCTGGCCCTGCTCCAATGCCTCGATGAGATCGTCTGGCAGCTCCCAAGGATGGTATGCTCGACGCGTGTCCAATGCCTTCAGCCGCCGGAACTCGACGGCGGACAGGACCACGAGACTTTCTCGACCATGATGGGTGACCGCGACAGGCTCCTGGAGTGCCTTCTCGCGGATGGTGCTGAAGCGCTTCTGCAGTTCCGCGGATGTGACGGTGACCATCAGGCGTATTCTCTGCAAGAGTGCGAGGTCTGCAAAGCGAATGCCGACCACCCGCATTCCTAAAGCGACACGGTCACCCGGTTCGACCCACCGTCACGCTCATAAGCCATCGCGCGGGCGTAGCGCCGGGTCAGCAGAAGTCCCAGGCCGCCGGGCCGCGCATCGTCCAGGCTGACCGGAAGGCTGGGCTCGGCCAGCGCGGATGGGTCGAAGCGGGGCCCATCATCCTCGATCAGCAGGGTGAGAGGGGGTGCTTCCAGCGAAATGTGGAGTGCCGCCGCCCCGGCGTGCAGCAGGACGTTGCCGGCCAGTTCCTCGATGCACAGCCGCAACGCGTAGGCCGTGTGGTCGTCCAGCCCGAACGCCGCGACCTGCGCGTCCACCCATTCGCTCAACCGCTCCAGCTCGGCCATTTCCGCCCGCAGCCGCAGCGTCGCCTTCATCCGCCTTGCGCCAGGCGTTCCGCCTCCGCCAGATCGTGGGAGATCGCCATCAGGCTGCTCAGTCCGGCGGTGGCCAGCACCTCCGCCACCTCGCCCTGCGGCCGGTACAGCACCATCCGGCCATCCTTCGAGCGCATGGATTTTGCCCCCATGATCAGGGTCCGCAGGCCCATCGAGGCCAGGAAGGTGACGCCGCCGAGATCCACCACCACGGCCCGGTTGGCGGCGGCCACGGCGGTGAAGCGCAGATCGATGGCGGCGGCGCCCTGGATGTCCATCCGCCCCGTCAGCACGATGCAGGTGGCGCCGGCGGGCAGGGTCTCGAAGGCGATGTTCATGGGCGAATGTCCGGATGCGCGAGCGGCCCGGCTACACCGCCGATGTGTGACGGATCAACCGCGATTGCGTGACATCTCGCCATGCGCTGGCGCAAGGCATCGCCGCGGCCTATGTCGGCTGCGATGCGCCGGAGATCATCGAGATTCAGGGGGCTGAGGCTGGCCCTGGGGTGGCTGGGCGGCTTGCTGCTCGCGGTCGCCCTGGCCGGGGCGACCGCCATCTGGGCGACGTTGCCGGCGGCGGAGCAAGAGTTGCGCATCGCCGGGCTGGGCGCGCCGGTGTCGATCACGCTGGACGCGGTGGGGGTGCCGCGCATCCGCGCCGCCAGCGAGGCGGATGCGGCGATGGCGCTGGGCTGGCTGCATGCGCGCGACCGGATGTTCCAGATGGAGATCATGCGGCGCGGCGCAGCCGGCCGGCTGTCCGAGATCGCCGGCCCTGCCGCGCTGCGCGCCGACCGCCTCACCCGCGTGCTGGGGCTGGCCGATCGCGCGGCGGCGGATTTGCCGGCGCAGACGCCGCAGAGCAGAGCGCTGCTGGAAGCCTATGCAGCCGGCGTGAATGCCCGCATTGCGGAGCGCGGCCGGTTCATCGCGCCCGAATTCCTGGCGCTGGGCACGCCGGAGCCCTGGCGACCCGAGCATTCCCTGCTGTGGGGCAAGGTGATGGGGTTGTGGCTGAGCGGGAACTGGCGCGCCGAGCTGGACCGGGCGCAATTGGCGCGCAGCGTGGACCCGGAGCGGCTGGCGGATCTCTGGCCGGCGGACAATTCCGCAGGGCTGCCGGACCGGCTGGCCGGCGCGGGCGGGGTCGGGTTTGCCAGCGCAGACGGTGGTGCGGGTGCTGCCGCGACTGACGCGGCGCCGATAGCCGATCTCGCCGCGCTGTTACGGCAAATCCCGCACTTCCCTGGCGACGCCCCGTTGCCCAGCATGGCGAGCAATGCCTGGGCGTTGGACGCCGCCCGCAGCGGCACCGGCAGCCCCCTCCTCGCCTCGGACCCGCATCTCGGCTACTCCGCGCCCATCCTGTGGTACCTGGCGCGGATCGAGCTGCCGGGAGGCCAATTCCGCGCCGGCGCGACCAGCCCGGGCGTCCCCTTCATCGTCATCGGCCGTAACCAAAGCCTGGCCTGGGGCTTCACCACCACCCAGTCGGACACCCAGGACGTGTTCGTCGAGCGGGTAGTGGACGAGACGCGCTATGCCACCGAGGCCGGGCCGCGCGCCTTCGAGACGCGCGAGGAGTTGATCAGGGTGCGCGGCGCCGAGCCGGTGGTGCAGCGCATCCGCGAGACCCGGCATGGCCCGGTGATTTCCGACCTCGATCCGACCACTCGCCCGGACGGCACCGTGCTGGCGGTGGCGATGGGCAATCTGGCGCCCGCCGACACTTCGGCCGATGGGCTGCTGGCGCTGAATCGCGCCACCACGGTGGCCCAGGCAGGTGAGGCGGCGGCACTGATCACCAACACGCCGCAGAATTTGACCGTGGCGGACCGCGCCGGCGGCATCGCCCTCTGGCTGACCGGCCGCACGCCCATTCGCACGGCTGGCGATGGCCGCATGCCGGCACCGGGCGACACCGGCACGCATGAATGGACCGGCTTCGTGCCCTTCGCCGACATGCCGCATCACGTGGGCCCGGAAAGCGGCCGGCTGGTCAACGCCAACAATCGCGTGGCGCCGGCCGATGGCGCGGTCTTCCTGGGGGCGGATTGGCCGGGCGACTGGCGCTTCCGCCGCATTCATCAGTTGCTGGACGCCAACCCGCGGCCCGATGCGGCGCTGCTGGCGACCATGCAGCTCGACGCGCTGTCGCCGCTGGCGCAGGCC
>CAXTJY010000512.1:0-3588 GCA_964244395.1 uncultured Rhodovarius sp. | reverse complement strand
GTTCTGCCCGGTGATGAAGCCGGCATGCATCGAGCAAAGGAAGGCGCAGGTGGCGCCGAACTCCTCCGTCGTGCCCAGCCGCCGGGCCGGGATGCTGCGTACGGTGTCGCGCGCCACCTCATCCATGCTGCGGCCGCTCACCTCCGCCGCCCGGGTCCAGTTGCTGCGCACCCGGTCGGTGTCGAATGGCCCCGGCAGCAGGTTGTTGATGGTGACGTTGTGCGGCGCCGAGCGCCGCGCCAGCGACGCCACCGCCCCGGTTAGCCCGGCCCGGGCACCGTTCGACAACTCGAGTGATGCGATCGGCATCTTCACCGAATAGCTGGTGATGTTGATGATGCGGCCGAAGCCGCGGCTCATCATGCCCTGGATGGTCGCGCCGATCAGCGCGATGGGGGTGATCATGTTGGCCTCCACTGCGCGACGCCAGTCGTCGAGGCTGAACTGGCTGAACTCGCCGGGCGGCGGGCCGCCGGCGTTGGTGACCAGAATGTCAGGGTCCGGGCAGGCCGCCAGCAAGGCGGCGCGGCCGGCTTCGGTGGTGACGTCGGCCTGGACGGTATGGACGTTCGCGCCCGTTTCGCGCAGGGCTGCCGCGGTGGCCTCCAGCGCCTCGGTCCCGCGGGCGGCGATGACCAGCGACACGCCCTCCCGCGCCAGCGCCATGGCGCAACCCCGCCCCAGCCCCTTGGACCCGGCGCAGACGATGGCCGTGCGGCCGGCGATACCCAATTCCATGGTGCGTGTCCCCCTTGTTGGAGAGCAGCATCGCCCGGTCCGGCGGCCCGGTCCAGCGGCCGTTCACCCGGGCCGCGTCGCGTCCAGCGCCGCCTGCAGCGTATAGGCAGCCGCCGCGGCATCGACCGCGGCGGCGCGCTTCGCCCGCGTCATATCGGCCGCGATCATCGCGCGGTTCACCGCGATGGAACTCAGCCGCTCATCCCAGAGCGCGACGCCAAGCCCGGTGGCCGCGCCCAGCGCCATCGCCCAGTCCTTCGCCGCCTGCGCCGCGGGCCCGAAGCTGCCATCCATCCCCAGCGGCAGCCCGACAAGCAGCCCGCCCACGCCCTCGCGCGCCGCGATGACGGCCACCTCCGCCGCATTCACCGCCAGCTTGCCGCGCTTCAATGCACCGTAAGGCGAGGCCAGCATCAGCGACACATCGCTCAGCGCCAGCCCGATCACCTTGGACCCCGGGTCCACCCCCAGCAGCCGCACACCCGCCGGCAGGCTTGCACGCAGATCAGCCATGGTGAACAACGCCATCCGCCCATTTACCCCGAGGACCGACCCAAGTCATGAGCGTGGACACCGCCACCATCAAACGCGTGGCCACACTAAGCCGCATCCATGTTGAGGAGGCCGCGCTGCCTGCGCTGGCGGCCGAGATCAACGGCATCCTGGGCTGGATCGAGCAACTGCGCGAAGTCGACACCACGGGCGTGGAGCCCATGGCTGGCGGCGGTGCGACGGCGCTGCGCTGGCGCGAGGACCAGGTGACCGACGGCCAGCAGGCAGACGCCATCCTGGCCAACGCGCCGGACCGTGAGGGCCAGTACTTCGGCGTGCCCAAGGTGGTCGAATAATGCGCCCGACCGATCTGACCCTGGCCCAGGCCCGCGTGGCGCTGGCTGCGCGAGAGCTGTCCGCCCGCGAGCTGACCCAGGCCTATCTCGACGCCATCGCGGCGCTGAATCCACGGCTCAACGCTTACATCACCGTCACGGGCGAGGCGGCGCTGGCCGCCGCCGATGCGTCGGATGCGCGTCTTGCAGCCGGGACTGCCTGGCCGCTGGAAGGCATCCCGCTGGGCATCAAGGACCTGTTCTGCACCGCGGGCACCCGCACCACCGCCGGCAGCCGCATCCTGGGCGACTTCGTGCCGCCGTATGAAAGCACGATCACCAGCCAGTTGCTGCGCGATGGCGCCGTCTTCCTGGGCAAGCTGAACATGGACGAATTCGCCATGGGCAGCTCCAACGCCACCTCCGCTTTCGGACCGGTGGAAAACCCCTGGTCGCGCGCCAACGACCCGGATACGCGGCTGGTGCCGGGCGGTTCCTCGGGTGGTTCGGCCTCGGCAGTTTCGGCCTGGCTCTGTGCCGCCGCGACCGCGACCGATACCGGAGGCTCGATCCGCCAGCCGGCGGCCTTCTGCGGCGTGGCGGGGATCAAGCCGACCTACGGCCGCTGCTCCCGCTTCGGCGTGGTCGCCTTCGCCTCCTCGCTCGACCAGGCCGGACCCATTGCGCGGGACGTGATGGATTGCGCCATCCTGTTGAAGTCGATGAGCGGCTTCGACCCGAAGGATAGCACCAGCGTGGACATGCCGGTGCCGGACTTCGCCGCCGCCGTCGGCCGTGGCGTGAAGGGCATTCGCATCGGCATCCCGCGCGAGTATCGCATGGATGGCATGGCCCCCGAGATCGAGGCGCTGTGGCAACAGGGCATCGCCTGGCTGCGCGACGCCGGCGCCAGCATTGTGGATGTCAGCCTGCCGCATACCAAATACGCGCTGCCGGCCTATTATATCGTGGCGCCGGCCGAGGCATCCTCCAACCTGGCGCGGTACGACGGCGTGCGCTTCGGGGCGCGGATGGCGGGCGGCGACCTGACCGAACTGTACGAAAAGACTCGTGCTGCCGGCTTCGGTGCCGAGGTGAAGCGGCGGATCATGATCGGCACCTACGTGCTGAGCGCCGGTTACTATGACGCCTATTATCTCAAGGCGCAGCAGGTCCGCGCCCTGATCAAGCGTGACTTCGACCTGGCGTGGGAAAAGTGCGACGCCTTATTGACCCCGGCCACCCCCAGCGCCGCCTTCGGTCTGGACGAGAAGCAGGACGACCCGGTGGCGATGTATCTGAACGACGTGTTCACGGTGACCGCCAACCTGGCTGGCCTGCCGGGCATGGCGGTGCCGGCCGGCCTTGACGGGCAGGGGCTGCCGCTGGGGCTGCAGATCGTGGGCAAGCCCTTCGATGAAGAAGGAGTGTTCGCGGTGGCGGGTGCTGTGGAGCGTGCGGCAGGTTTCGCCGGCCGCCCGAGGCTGACCGCATGACCGCCGTAGAAAAGAAGGCCCGTGTCGACAGCCTGCAGAACACCATTGCCAATTTCGTCCGCCACGACATGGGGACGGACCCGCGTTGCCTTGATGCCCGGGACGCATTGGATCGGCTGCAAAGCGGGGGCCTCGGCTTTTCGGTGTCGCTGGCGGCAATCCGGGAGGCGGCGGCGGCTGGGCGGTGCATCAGCTACGGCATGTTGGCCGATGCAAGTGGCGTCGAGTGGAAGAAGGCGAGGCGGCCGATCTACCGCCATCTCGAGGCGCTTTGCGTTTGGGCAAACGACCAGGGACTGCCCCTGATCACGGCCATCGTCGTTGAAAAAGATTGTGTGTCAAACTGCCATTTGAGTGAGGGACCCCTCGCCGGCTTTCTCCGGGCTGCCGACGTTTGCCGCGTGCCGGTGCCGGAAGACAAGCAGGCCTTCGTAAAGGCGCAGCAGATGGCTACGTTCAAATGGGCTGGCTTTGGAGTGACCGGATGACCTACACCATCGACGGCTACGAACTCGTCATCGGCCTGG
>CAXTJY010000511.1:2581-3597 GCA_964244395.1 uncultured Rhodovarius sp. | reverse complement strand
GTGTGCTGGTGGCCTTCGCCGCCTGGGCTTACGGCCAAGGGCCGCGCTGGGGCCGCGGCACCGCCGTGCTGGCCGTGCTGGGCGCGCTCGCCCTGCTGCCCCGTCTCGACGCCGCTCCGCCGCCCACCGCCACCGCCCACGAAGCCTGGTCCGCCCCGCGCCTGGCCGCGCTGCGCACCGAGGGCCGACCGGTCTTCGTCAACCTGACCGCCGCCTGGTGCATCTCGTGCAAGGTGAATGAACGGGTCGCACTCGACACCACGGCCGTGCGCGACGCCTTCGCCCGCGCCCAGGTCACCACCCTGGTGGGCGACTGGACGCGTGGCGACCCCGCCATCACCGCCCTGCTGCGCGAGAATGCCCGGGAGGGCGTGCCGCTCTACCTCATCTACCCCGCGGGCGGTGGCGCGCCCGTGGTACTGCCGCAGATCCTGACGGAAGGGATCATGCTGCGGGCCATCGCCGATGCCTCAATCTCCTAAGGAACCGACCATGACCCTGCACCGACGCACCCTCCTCGCCGCCCCCGCGCTGCTGCTCCCGATCGCAGCCATGGGCGCCCCGGCCATCGGCTCCGCCGCCCCCGGCTTCACGCTGCCTGACCAGGATGGCAACAGCTGGAGCCTGAGCGACTACCGCGGCCGCGTGGTGGTGATGCAGTGGGAAAACCACGAATGCCCGTTCGTCGCCAAGCACTACCGCGGGAACAACATGCAGGCCCTGCAGCGCACCGCCACCGAACGCGGCATCGTGTGGCTCTCCATGGCCAGCAGCCCGGTGGGCGAGCAGGGCTACGTCACCGGCCCGCAGGCCAAGGCGCTGAGCGAGAGCCGCGGCGCCACGCCGGCAGCCGTGCTTCTCGACCACCGCTCGGTCGCCGCCCGCGCCTACGCCGCCACCGTCACGCCGCAGATCATCGTCGTCGATCAGGCCGGCCTGGTGCGCGTCTTCGGCGGACAGCGTCTGGCCGAGCAGCACGGCGCCCATCGCCTTCTGCCGGCCCAGGGCGCGTGGCA
>CAXTJY010000511.1:0-2571 GCA_964244395.1 uncultured Rhodovarius sp. | reverse complement strand
ATCGTCGTCGATCAGGCCGGCCTGGTGCGCTACAACGGCGCCATCGACAGCATCCGTTCCACCCGCATCGAAGACCTGGCCCGGGCCGAGCCCTTCGCGCGCGATGCCATGATTGCGGTGCAGGAAGGCCGCGCGCTGGAGCGGGCTGTGACCCCGGCCTATGGCTGCGTGATCAAGTACGTGGACGCCTGACAGGGACCCGTTCGACCCGCACCTTTCAAGGGAGGGGCGAGCGCCACCCCACCCACGTGATGGCCAGGCTCGACCCGGCCATCTTCACAAGAACGTGGGCGACAACGACGATCGTCGCCCCTACTTCAACTGGCTGTCCTTGCTGCCCCGCCGGTTGATTCCAAACGCCGCAGGCCGCGCATCCCGCGCGGCCTGGCACGCCACGCAGGTCTTCACCCCCGGCACCGCCAGCCGCCGCTTCTCCGGAATATCCTCGCCACACTCCATGCACTGCAGCGCGCCCGGCCCAGCCGCCAGCTGCGCCCGCGCCCGCAACACGGCATCCTTCACCGTGTCGTCGATCTGATCCTGCACCGCGCCGTCCGGCGCCCATCCCGTTGCCATGGCCCTGAGATAGGAAGCCAGCCGCGCGGATTCTACTCCGGCAGAATGTTCCCCCGCGCCACAACCCGCCGCCACCGCTCGACCTCCCGCGCCTGGAGGGCCGCGAACTCCTCCGGGGTGCTGGCCACGATTTCGAAGCCCAGCTCGTTCAGCCGCGCCGTCACCGCCGGCGCGCGCAGCGCCGCCACCGCCTCCCGATGCACCTGGGCCAGCAGGGCAGGCGGCATGGCGGCCGGGCCGCCCAGCGCCTGCCAGGAATAGACCACCAGCTCCGGCAGCCCGGCCTCCGGCGCCGCCGGCACGTCGGGCAGGGCAGGGTGGCGCGCCTCGCTCGTCACCATCAGGGCGCGCACCCGCCCGTCACGGATCTGCGGGGTGATGGCGCCCAGGTTCTGGAACATGAAAGCGACGTTGCCGGCCAGCAGGCCGGCCACGCCCGGCGCCGCGCCGTTATAGGGAATGTGCGTGGAGTCCGTGCCCGTCACCTGGCCGAACAGCGCGGCGGTGATGTGGTCAGACGTGCCTATGCCGCCGCTGGCATAGGCGATGTTGGCGCCCGGCCGTTTCAGCCAGGCGATAAACTCCGCCAGGTTCGTGGCCGGCACCGAAGGATGCAGCACCAGCACGTTGGGCGTCCGCACCGTCTGCGTGATGCGCGTCAACTGCGTCAGCGGGTCGTAGGACAGGTTGGAGCGCAGGGCGACGTTGATCGCCCAGGGCCCCAGCGCCGCATGCAGCAGCGTCGTGCCGTCGGGAGCGGAGCGGATCACGTGCTGCGCCCCCAGCGCCCCGCTCGCCCCTGCCCGGCTTTCGACGACGAACGGCTTGCCCGTAGATTGCTGCATCACCTGCCCCATGGCACGGGCGATGATGTCGGAGGAGGAGCCCGGCGCGACGGGCACGATGATGGTCACGCCGCGGCCGGGCCACGCCTCCTGCGCCAGGGCAGGGGCGGCCAGAGGCAGCGCCAGGATGCTGCGGCGCTTCATGTTCACTCGGCCCGGATGTTCCCAGCCGCCACCACCCGTCGCCACCGCGCGATCTCCTGCGCCTGGAACGCCGCGAACTCCTCCGGCTGGGTCGCCACCACCTCGAACCCTAAGTCGTCGAGCCGCGCCGCCACCTGCGGCGACCGCAGCCCCTTCGTCGCCTCGGCGTGAATCCGCGCCACCAGCGCCGGCGCCATCCCCGGCGGCCCACCCAGGGCCTGCCAGGAATACACCACCACCTCCGGCATCCCCGCTTCGATGGCGCTCGGCACGTCCGGCAAGGACGGATGCCGCCCCTCGCTCGTCACCAGCAACGCCCGCACCCGACCATCCCGGATTTGCGGCATGATCGACCCCAGATTCTGGAAGCTGAACGGCACGTTCCCCGCCAGCAACGCCGCCGTCGCCGGCCCCCCGCCGGTGAACGGAATGTGATTCGAATCCGTCCCCGTCACCTGACTGAACAACGCCCCCGTCGTATGGTCCGAACTGCCGATCCCGCTGCTGGAATACGACGCATTCACCCCCGGCCGCTTCAGCCAGGCCACCAGCTCCGCCACACTCGAAACCGGCGCCACGCTGGTGTTCACCACCAGCACATTCGGCGTCCGCACCGTCTGCATGATGCGCGTCAACTGCGTCGTCGGATCGTAAGGCAGGTTCGGCCGCAACGCGACGTTGATCGCCCACACCGACAACGGCGCATGCACCAGCACCAACCCGTCCGGCGCCGCCCGAATCACCTGCTGCGTGCCGATGATCCCACTCGCCCCCGGCCGGTTCTCCACCACAAAGTTTCGCTCCAGCGCCACCTGCATCGTCTGCGCCAAAGAGCGCGCGATGATGTCCGACGAAGACCCCGGCGCAAACGGCACCACGATCGTCACCGCCCGCTCCGGCCACACCCCCTGCGCAACCGCGGGCACGGCGAGCATGGTCCCGATCAGGGCTCGGCGGGAGACACTTGGGAGGTTGCGCTGGCCGCCCGGGGAGGGCTTTGCCCTCC
>CAXTJY010000510.1:0-3601 GCA_964244395.1 uncultured Rhodovarius sp. | reverse complement strand
GCAGCAGCACCGTCGGCGTCGTCGAAATCAGCCGGCCGCGCGCCACCACCACACGTTCGATCGGCAGCAGCGCCATCACCGCCAGTATAGTGAAGAACAGCGCCGCCAGGCCCCAGATGAGCATGCGCGGCCCTCTCGGCGCCGGCCGCGCGATGATAGCGCCGGTGGGCGAGACGAATTCGAGTGCGTCGAGGTTGGGCGGCTGATTGCGTCGAACCAAGCTTCGTTGCAGCGTGTCACCCATGCATAATCAACTTCCGAGTGAGAGGTCTGTTGTGGCGCCCGCGCCTGTCGCGCCGCCCGGATCGAGCCTGCCTGCCCGTTCCTGTAGATAGGCTCAAAGGCCGCCGCCTTGAACAGACCATTTCAGCCGACTGCGTATTTTCGCGGCGTGACATTCAGCCGGCTCCTCCAGGACTCTGCGGCGAAGCCATCCGGTAGATGAGCAGCGGGTCCTCCGCCGTCGCAGGCGCGGCGGTCAGGCGCCGCTTGCCAGCCGGCGGCAGAGACAGTATCGCCTCGGCCAACGCCACCGGGTCGCGCGCACCGAACGGGATGCCGCCCGGCACGCCGCGCAGCTTTTCGCCCAGTCCGCCCAGATCAGCGCCGATGACCGGCACCCCGGCCGCTACCGCCTCGCGCAGCACCAGGGGCGAGTTTTCCCACCAGATCGAAGGCACCACCACGGCATCGCAAGCCGCCATCAGACCGGTCACCTGCTCGTTGCGGTAGCCACCGCGGCGCAGCACATTGCCGGGGATATCGGCCAGCAGGGCATCGAGCGGCCGCTGCAGCGCCTCGGGCTGCGCTTCCTGCCGGCCGTGCAATTCGATCACCCCCGGCCAGCCGCGGTCGGCCAGCAGCCGCGCGGCGGCGAACAGCACGCCCAGCCCTTTCAGCACCGAAATCTGCCCGAAGCAGCCGATGCGCGGAATGCTGCGCGGCATGGGCGCGGGCAGCGGCGGCGGCAGCGGCAGCGGGTTCTCCATCACCGTCAGCCGGTCCGCCGGCAGGCCCCATGCCTGGAAGCGCCCGGCGAGGAACGCGCTGGGACAGATGAAGCGATCCACCTCCGCCAGGAAACGCTTCAACCACAACTCGCGCAGGAAAAAGGCGGAGGGTGGCTCTTCGGGGAAGCAGCGGTGGCAGGCCTGCGGGCTGGCGGCTGGGCAGAGCTCCAGGGCTGGCCGCGTCACCATCTGCCCATGATGGTGGCAGATCAGCAGGTATTCATGCAGGGTCAGGAAGACACGCGCCGAGGGAAGCGCCCGGCGGACCAGCGCGAGGGCCTCCACGCCGATCCCGACAACATGGTGGAAATGCACGATGTCCGGCCGCAAACGGCGCAGCAGTTTCAAGAAGGCGGGCGCGAATCCCGGATCGGGATTGGCGAGTCGCATATGGTCGAAGCTACGGCCGGAATAGAGGTATTCGTCCTCGCCGAACGGCTGGCTGAACGGCGCGCCGGCGCGGGCGGGCGATTGCCCCGCATCGTGGCTCAGCCAGCTCGCTTCGAAAGCTGCCGAAGCCCGCAGGCGGCGGAAGGTCTCGTATGCCGCTATCTCACCGCCGCCTTCTGTCAGGCGCGGGTGAGTGTGGGCGATGACAAGCACCCGCTTAGGGTCATCCTGTGACATCAGGGTTCCAGCGGGCGGCAAAATGGCTGGCATTGACGAGGGTGGCACCGAACCGCCACGGCGAGTCGCTGCCAGGGGTCTGCCGTTCCAGGTGATGCAGCACGACATCGCGCCGCAGGAGGATACGACCGCCACGGGCGCGCAGCGCCTCGCACAGGGCGGCATCCTCGAAGTCGGCGACGATGCAATCCTCGTCGAGCCCACCCACCGCCAGCAGATCGGCCCGCCGCACCGCAAGGCAGGCACCGGTCACCGCCGCCACCTCCTGCCGTGCCAGCCGCGCTGGATCGGGCCATCCGCCCTTGCCCGGATGAACCGGGAAAGGCCAGGGCGGCAGGCTGGCGATGCGGGAATAGGCCATGCCGTCATGCTGCACGGTGCCGTCCTCGAACAGCAGCAGCGCCCCCGCCGCGCCCACGGTGGCATCGTCGAGCGACTCGCAGAGCCGCGGCAGCCAGCTCATGCCTTCACCGCTGGACGGAAAGACGTCGGCGTTCAGCAGGCACAGATGCGCGCCGCGCGCGGCGGCCACCCCCGCATTGTTGGCCGGCGCATAGCCGAGATTGGCGCCTAGATCGAGCAGGGTGAGGGGCAGGCCGAAGCGGACGAGGCAGGATTGCGCCTGCCTTTCCGCCTCATTCCACAATGCCGGATCGTCCAGGACGTAGATGATTTCCGCCCCGGCATCGGGGCTGGCCGAGAACAAGGCGAGCTGAATGGCCATGTAGTCCAGCCGTCCATGCAAGGGAATGATCACGCTGCGCCGGGGATCGACCGGCGGGATGCCGAATTCCAGGCGGCGGGGCGTCGGCCGCCGCCTCAGCCGGGCCCGGTTGAGGCCCCGGGCGATGGGGCCGATGCAACCCTGCATGACCGCGGACATGCGCGGCAGACGCTGCCGCGGCACCGCCAGGAACTGCTGAATGATGGCGAGGCTGGAGCCGTCCTGCGGCACAGGCAGCGGCAAGTGGCCGATGTCGCCGGCGTGCGTCTCAACTTCCAGCGCCTCGGGCGTCGCAGCCACCGGAGCATAAGCGATGAAGCCGGCGCATGGGTCTTCCCGCTCGGCGCCGGCGAGGTCAGTGCGTGGCATTTCGGCCCATAGATCCCGGTCCAACGGGATCAGCAACTTGCCCTGCCGCAACCCGATTCGCGCGACCAGCCGCAGAGGATCGAACAAGGCGCCAGCCAGGGCGAGCCCGTCCGGCGGGACTCGGATGACGGCATCCAGCACGAGGCGAATGCCCAGCGGCGCCACTGTATCCGCGCCAGCGAAGGTGGGGACCGGCAAGGCGGCGCGCAGTGTGGCGTCCTCCCGCATCATGGCGTTCAGCAATGCCCGGCCGGCGCGGCCGGCGGCGGCCTGATCGAGGAACTCAGCCCCACTCAAGGGCTGCGTTCCCGGTATCACTATATCCAGCAAACGGCCGGCCGGCGGCCGGGGGGCGCTCAGCAGCGCCAGGAAGGGACGCGCTCCGTGCGCGTCCGCCTCGCCGAAGAGGGTCACCAACGGTCCCGTCAGCAGCGCACGCTCGAATCGAGCCTCGGCAGCAGGCACGGCGGCTGGCCAGGGGCGCTCGGCTTGGCCGGCGAGCAGCCAACCCTCCGCCTCCTGCGCGGCGGCGAACCAATTCAGGCCGGCCCGCGCCGGAGCGGGGCCGGGGCGGCCACGGCCGGGGGCTGGCGCCCGGGCTGGCATCAGACCTTCTTGGGCTGCTTCTTCCGCGCGACCCTGTTCTCGCCCGCAGCGAGGGCTTCGAGCGAGATCTTCAGTGCCGCCAGCGGCACCAGCTCCGCCGCCTCGCAGTGCTCGCCGGCACCGACCTCAGGCAGCTCCTGCCCATCGACGCAGCGGGCGGCGTAGCTCAGCCGCCAATACTCGGCCGCCGTTCCCACCAGCCGCGCACGGAAGCCGAGGATGGGCAGGCCCATGCCGCGGCTGCCGCAGAAGTCGCCCGCGGGAA
>CAXTJY010000509.1:0-3603 GCA_964244395.1 uncultured Rhodovarius sp. | reverse complement strand
GTCATACAGGATGGAGCCGCCACGCGCGGGGTCCTCGCGCCAGGCCGAGCGCTCGGAAGCCGGCGCGGCCCGCTCGATGGACAAGGCGCGGATGGTGCCTACGGCGCCGGAGCGCAGCTCAGCCGCCACCGCGTCGAGGAACTTTTCGAAGCGCAGATGCAGCCCGAGGCGCAGCATGACGCCGGCCGCTTCGCAGGCGCCGATGAGGCTGCTAGCGTCGGCCTCCGTCAACGCCAACGGCTTTTCGCACAGCACATGCTTGCCCGCGGCAGCGGCGGCAAGCACCGGCGCAAGATGCTCGTCATTGGGCGACATGACGAAGACGGCATCGACGTCCGGTGCGCGTACCATCTCCTCCACCGTCTCGTAGATGGCGGGAATGCCATGCTTCTCCCCGAAGGCGCGGCCCTTCGCCGCATCGCGGGTTACGCCCGCGGTCACCACCGCATGGCGGGCGCGGCGCGAGGCCGGCATGATGCCGTTCGCCGCCAGTGAGCCCAGCCCCACCAGGCCCCAGCGCAGCGTGCGCACCATCAGGCCTGGTTCCAGGCGACGCGGCTCAGGTAGGTCTGCAGGAAAGCCTGGATGCGTGGTTCGGCATCGCGGCTAAAGATGGCGTCGGGCGGGCCGCTCTGCACGACCTGGCCGTGGTCGAGGAACACCACCCGCGTCGCCAGACCGGCGATGAAACCCATCTCGTGGCTGACCACCAGCATGGTGGTTCCGCCGGCCGCCAGGGCGCGGATCACATCCAGCACCTCGGTGGTCAGCTCCGGATCCAGCGCCGCCGTCGGTTCGTCGAACAGCAGCACGCGCGGTTCCATGGCGAGCGTGCGGGCGATGGCGACGCGCTGCTGCTGACCGCCGGAGAGCGCCGCGGGCTTGCGACCCGCCAGCGCCGCCAGGCCGACCTGCGCCAGAGCCGCATCAGCCTTCGCATCGGCCTCCCGCGACGGCAGCTTACGAACCAGCCGTAGTGCCAGCGCGACGTTCTGCCGCGCCGTCAGATGCGGCCACAGGTTGAATTGCTGGAACACCATGCCGATGGACCCGTCGCCAGGCCGGGTGGCGCGGCCCTCGACCGCGATGCTGCCGGCGGCGATGGGATCCAGCCCGGCGATGCAGCGCAGCAACGAGGATTTGCCGGAACCGGAGGGGCCGATCACGCCGATCGCCTCGCCGGCCGCCACGTCCAGATCGATGCCACGCAGGATTTCGGTGGCGCCGACGCGCCGGTGCAGGCCACGAACGGAGAGGATGCTCATGCGCCGATGATTCCGGGGGCCACGACATTCTTGCCAAGGCAACGTGGGGTCCTGGTGGCAGCCATGCTCATGCCGCCAAGGCCGTCTCGATCCTGCGCTCCAGCCCCCGCGCGCCCCAGGCAGTGGCCTCGACCAGCGCCCAGTACACCAACGCCAGTACCAGCGTCGTCTCGGCGAAGGCGAAGGTGGCGGTGCCCACGCCCTGCACCCGAAAGGTCAGCTCGGGCACCGTTATGATGGACAGCACAGCGGTTTCCTTGATCAGGATGACGGCCAGATTGGCCAGCGAGGGCAGCACCCCCAGCGCCATCACCGGCAGCATGATGCGCAGCACGGCCTGACGCCGCCCCAGGCCGAGGATGCGGGCGGCCTCCAGTTGCCCCGGCGGCACGGCCATGAAACCGGCGCGGAACACTTCGGAGAAATACGCCGCGCCATAGACGCTCAGCGCCACTAAGCCCGCCATCACAGGCGACAGGTCGATGCCGATGAACGGCCCGCCGAAATACAGCAGGAAGCACTGCACCAGGAACGGCACGCCGCGCACCGTCTCGACGAGGGCGGCCAGCGGCCAGGCCAGCAGGCGCGGCGCGAAGAAGCGCAGCCCGCCGACGATGAAGCCGAGTGCCATGCCGGCCGCCACCGCGGCGAGCCAGATGGCCAGCGTCACCGGGAGCCCCTGCACCGTGGCCCAGAGGCTGTCGCGGAAGGCCTGGATCATGCCAGACGGCCCCACGCACCGTGGCCGCCGCGCGCGCGCATCATGCGGGCCGGCCCCGCGCCACCAGCGACAGCGCCAAATTGATGAAGAGATACATCGCCCCGCACAGCGCATAGGCCGGCAGTGGTTCGAAGGTGCTGGATGCCAGGGCCTGGGCCGAACGAGTGAGCTCCAGGATGCCCACCACCGAGATCAGCGACGACGCCTTGATGATCAGGATGGCTTCGTTGATCAAGGCCGGGCGCATCGCCTGGGCCGCGATCGGCAGCCGAATACGCAGCAACGTCTGCAGCGGGGTCAGCCCCAGCAGCCGCGCCGCCTCCAGCCCACCCCGCGGCACCAGCGCGAAGCCGCCGCGCAGGATTTCCGCCATATAGGCGGCGCAGCACAACCCCAGCGTGCCCACTGCGGCGACGATGGCCGGAATGTCGATGCCGACAAAGGGCAGCGCGTAATAGGCCAGCAGCAGTTGCACCAGCAGCGGCACGCCCCGGAAGAAGCTGATATACAGCCAAGCCCACCAGCGCCCCGCCGCGACGGCCAGCGGCACCCCCAGCGCGAAGCCGATGGTGACGCCCAGCGCGGAAATCCAGATGGTCGCCCAGGTCGCCGCCACCATCGATGGCAGCGCCTCGCGGACGAACTCCCAGCTCAGCGTCGCCCCCTCAGGCGTTGGCTTCCGCGACCCGGGCCGGCACCTCGAAGGCCTGGCCGAACCACTTCGTCTGCAATGCCGCCAGCCGGCCATCGGTGCGCATGGTGTCGATCACGCCGTCGATGGCGTCGATCAGCGGCGCCGTATCGGCATCCTTGCGGCCGAGATAGCCGAAGTAGAGCGCCGCGCCGAAGGGCGGGTTGATGACCGAGAAGGCGCCGCGCCGCTGCTGCGCCACATAGGCCAGGTTGGGCAGCGAATTGGCCACCGCCACGACCCGCCCGGCTGCCAAATCGGCGTAAGACTCGGAAAATGACTGGTACTCACGCACCTGGGTGTTGAAGCCCATGCGCTGGATGTAGGCCTGCAGCTGGGTCAGCTGGGCGGTGGCCTGGGCACAGCCCACCGTCTTGCCGTTGATGTCCTCGGGCTTGCTCAGGGTGGCGTCGCTGGCGCGCTTCATCAGCGCCACGGTGGCGTCGGCGATGGGGGCGGTGAAGCGATAGCGCTCCATACGCGCGCGGGTGATGGTGGCGGGGCCGGCGACGAGGTCGAAGCGCCCGGCCTCGAGGCCCGGAAGGACACCCGGCCAGGGCAGGTCCTGGAAGCGGATGCGGAAGCCCAGCACTTCAGACACGACGGCGAACAGCTCGCTGTTCATGCCGGTCTGGCGGCCGCCTTCGGTGAAGTCGAACGGGGCGAAGTGGAGTTCAGTGGCGACCAGCAGCTCGCCGGCGCGGCGCGCCTTGTCGAGGTTGTTGGCGAGGGCGGCGCCCGGAATGATGGCAGCGGCCGCGAGCGCGGCGCGGCGGGTAAAGACGGGGGTATGCATTCGGCCTCTCCTGAAACTGGCAGCCCGGCCGCGAAGCGCCTAGGTTGCCCCTGTGTAAGAAGGATGCACCATGCCTGACCATGTCGTCCAGGAAGCCTTGCCGGTCATCGACCTGGACGGGGCCGATCTG
>CAXTJY010000508.1:0-3615 GCA_964244395.1 uncultured Rhodovarius sp. | reverse complement strand
GAGGAGCAGGTCCGCAACGGCGCCGATCTCGGACCCCGCCGCGTTCAGATGGAGGCCTTGGGGCGGGAGATAGAAAGGAGCACGTGCGCGACGCTGGCGCAAATGGATCGCCTGAGTGCGTCCCTGCCGTCCGACCATCCTGATGGCCGGCGACTGGCAGCCGCCTTGGAGACAATGCGCCAAATGACACAGGCCTTGCAGACGCAGGCTCGCTCGTTATCGGCGATCAGCTCCGGTTACAAATAGATACAGCTTTGGCGCGTGCAGCGTGAGACGCATCGGCGATACGCCCCCCCCCTGCCACCATAATAAGATTGACACTTTGCCTCCCATAAAACCTATAGGTTCTATAGGAGGGTCCGATGTCGAAGGTCTATTTTCCGCAGCGCTACATCGATGTACCGGCAAGCCCGCCGCACGATGGCGAGCCGGCCTACCGGGTGTCGGTTGGCATCGAGCATTGGACCGATGGGGCGCCTCAGCACGTCTATAAAATCCAGATGATGTACGGCGGCCGGGTTGCCGGCCGCAAAACGCCATCCTTTCCGGAAGGCACCGATGACCTTGAGCGCGTTTACGCAGCCATGGCTGAGCTAAAGGCCGGGAAGGGCAAAAGCGGCCGCGGCATGATAGAGGCCGTTGGAGAAGAACCCGGAATGCCCCTTGCCAAGGCAAACAATCTTCTCAAAGATTTGACTTAGTTTGCACTGAATTATTCAACGTCTCTGCATAACAACTTAAAAGATTTTCCATTCTTCTGCGTGTTTCCAATACCCGAATTTCATGTTGTAGATAAAGTTGTCGAATTTTGCTTTCGACTTCCGGCAAGCCGCTGATTTGCATCGCCACAGCAACAGCTTTCGCCTCGTGAATGAGGGCATTGTTCGCCTCACTCAAAAGAGTTATGGTTTCTCGTAATTTTTCAAATTCAATGATGAGTTTATCGAGCTGATAGTCCATGTCGGTGCTTGGCTGAGGGGCAACGTTCCCTGAAAACTCCGTATTATCCTATGTGAAAAGCAACTTTCGAGCCGTGATCCTATCAGGCCAACGGCGCGTCGGGCGTGTCCGCCGGATGATGTTGCGGGCCGTCATAATCGACCGAGGGGGCCGACCGCGCCGGGGCCGGCGCATCCTTGAAGGCATCGGCCGGGGTTGCGGCGATCCGGTCATAAGCCCCGGTGTGGACTCGCTGAATGATCGAGTGCGCCAGGGAGGCCGTCTTGGGAACGAGCGCGGCCTGGTCGTGAGCGGCAAAGGCTTCCTTGAACAGCGTTTCCGCGATCAGCGGCCAGTCCGCCGCCGCGCCGTCCTCACGGTCGAACAGCTTAAGCATGAAGGCCCGGACATGCGGAGCGCCCGCCGCCGCCGTTGTCGGCTTTTCGGGCGGGGATGGTCGCGGCGTATATCGACGGCCTTTTGCCATGGCCTAAGTGTATCTGGAATATATTAAAATTCCTTTGGGATGCAGCCGCATCCCCGTCCCGACTGGATAGACGCCTTCAGCGTCGGCATGGTGCCGCCGTGCCTATCCGGTCCGCTTCGTCCATGCCATGATTCCCCTCATGGACAGCGAAGCCCCTGCCCTCACCCCTGAAGCCGTGCTGGATCGCGTGCAGGCCTTTTGCGCCAGCCTGCAAGGCGAGTTGGGGCCGTTCCGCCTCGTCCATTCCGGCAGCGCCCTCACCCTCCTGCCCCGGCGCATCGAGGGCGATATGCGCCCCCGCGTGACGCCGATGGACGGCGGCCGCTTCGCCGTTTCCGGCTTCATGGCCTATGCCGACAATCTTTATCAGGTCGAACTGGAAGCGACCTCGGACGGGCGCGTGACCATGACCAGGGCGGAGCCCGTCGGCACGGTGCGGTTCGGGCCTGGGGTCAAAGCTCAATCAGCTTAGTAGCCGGAGGACCGCTAAGGGTGGAAAGCGGAACTGGGCATCGCGCCTAGAACCGGGCGTTCAGCCTTCGACTGGACCTCGACGTATAGATAGGATTGTGGCAGTCCTTCTAGAAAACGTAATGAGAGAGCGTCATAAGGCTAGAGGGTATACATGAGCGATACGATTTGGATCAGCACGGCGCTCGGAAGTTCAGTTAATATAAAGCCATTTATTACTTCTTTTAGCGAGTCCGATCAGGAGCACGATGCTATAGACTGGGGTAAGCAGAACAAGGCCGGCATTCCTTTACCGGCACAATGCTTTCCAGCAGAAATATATGGTGATCGAAGCGCTCAAGAGTCGAATTATCGTCGTCTTCCCGACCTGTTTTTTGCCGCCACGGTTTGGGTCGTGTCAAAGGCGGCTGCAAATGTGCTGCGGCAGTTCGATCTCGGTGCTGGTAGTCTTTACACAGTCAAGCTGCTTAAAAAGGACCGGCAGACACTGGTGGACAGTGAGTTGTTCTGCATCAATTTTGGCAACCGGAAAGAAGCTCTTCTGCCGAGCGAATCCGTGCCGATGTATGACACCTATGTTTATGGCGGTAAAAAAGCTTTACAGCCCCGTGGAGCCACGAAAGACAACGATATCGCGGTGAGACAAGTTGTCAATACAGGTCCAGATATATGGATCGATCCGCTCTTAGCCTTCTCATTTTTTGTTAGCGACGATTTAGGCAAAGCCCTGCAGAAGGCCAAAGCAGCCAAGGGTTTCTTCCTGAGTAAGTGCCGAGTAGTGTAGTCTTTAATATTTGGCGAAAATCCTGAAAGCGGACCTTCCGTGGGTCCGCAATGGGTCGGGAGCCGACCTTCAGGTCACGTTCCCGGTATCTATTCTATGGATCACGCGATCTCCCCAGTAGGTGATGCGTGGAGGGGCGGGTTCGGCGACCAGTTCATACCAGTATGTTTCATGCTCCGAGAGCCCTCCCATGCCACTCAGGACAAGCTCTCCCGTAGCGCGTCGCTCAATCTGTTCGACGGTGCCGAAAGGACGCCAGACATCACCGGTGCTGACCATGAGACGGCCTTCAAGGCCATTCGCATCGGGCACAAACCGCAAGGAGTAAGGATCGTCAGGACCGTGCAGGGTGACCGTGAACGGCACAGGAGCTTCGGTTTGCATGAACCATGCCTAACCACGAACTTGTGGCCAGCGAAAGGTGAAGGTCTGCAATGGGTCGATTGTGTTGAAAAACTCGGGACGCGGCCGAAGCGGCCCACTCGACGAGGTTCGGAGGGGAAGAACTTTCCTCTAGGTTTCTAAAAATGCGCGTATCGGCGCCAGAGCGCTATCCTGGAGAGAAGGTTACTCCTCTCCGCGGAAGCCGGATGCAATGAAAGTGGCCGCCGCCGAGTTTTTCAACACAATCGGTCGGAAGCGGACCCGCCATCAGCCAAACTGATTGGGTTTGATCCTACTCGAGCCTGATGCCGTTGCGTTCGCCCAGCAGCCTATCGACATAGGCGACCGTGACTCGGCCGCTGGCATCGTCCCGGCGCGGCATCGCCGCCCGGATGGTCCGCACCTGGTCGACCTGCGCAAGGGCCACAAGTATGGCCAGGCGGCGATGCGCGACCACATGGCGACGGACGGCCTCGAGGATGCGTATGGCGGCGGCGCGATGGGCAACTTCGCGGACCAGATTGCGAAAGAGTATCAGTTCACGCGCCAG
>CAXTJY010000507.1:0-3649 GCA_964244395.1 uncultured Rhodovarius sp. | reverse complement strand
CCAAGGGCGCCGTCGAGCTGCTGCTGGCCGAAGCCTATGTCCGGCGCGACCGGGTGGCGCTGATCGGCTTCCGCGGCGCCGCGGCCGAATTGCTGCTGCCGCCCACCCACGCGCTGGCGCGCGCCAAGCGTGGCCTGGCCGGCCTGCCCGGTGGAGGCACTACACCGCTGGCCTCCGGCATCGACGCCGCCACCAGCCTGGCCCTGGCCGAGCGCCGTGCGGGCCGGGCCGCGCTGGTCATCCTGCTGACCGATGGGCGGGGCAACGTCGCGCGCGACGGCACACAGGGGCATGCCCGGGCCACGACGGAAGCCTTGGACGCCGCCCGCCAGCTGCGCGCCGCCGGCATCGCCGCCATCCTGCTCGACACCGCGCCGCGCCCCCAGCCGGCCGCCCGGGCGCTGGCCGCCGCCAGCGGCGCCATCTACCTGCCGATGCCGATGGCCGATGCCGCCCGCATGTCGCGCGCGGCCTCCGCCGCCGCGGCCACGCTTCGATGAGCGCCCATCCCACTCTGATCTTGGGAGCGATCCCCGGCGGCTGCCGCTTGCGGCGCGCCGACGCCCGGTGCCCGTGACCGATAACCCACTCTGGCAATGGGAGGGCCGCGACTGGCCCAACGCCGACGCCAGCCGTTTCGTTCACGCCGCCGGCATCGACTGGCATGTTCAACGCATGGGCGCCGGGCCGCAGGTGGTGCTGGTGCACGGCACCGGCGCCGCCACCCATTCCTGGCGCGGCGTTCTGCCGCTGCTGGCGCGGCATTTCGACGTGATGGCGATGGACCTGCCCGGCCACGGCTTCACCCCCGCCTCACCGCGCATGGGTCTGCCCGGCATGGCGGCCGACGTCGCGGCGCTGCTGGCCGCGGAGGGGATGCGGCCCGATATGGTGATCGGCCATTCCGCCGGTGCCGCCATCGCCATCCGCATGGCGCTGGAGGGCAGCGTGGCGCCGCGCCGCATCGTCAGCCTCAACGGCGCGCTCCTGCCCTTGCAAGGCATGGCCGGGCAAATCTTCTCCCCCCTCGCCCGCGCCCTGGTCGGCTTGCCCTTCGTCCCCTGGCTGGTGGCCTGGCGCGCGGCGGACCGGGCGGCCGTGGTCAAGCTGCTGAACGCGACGGGCTCGAAACTCGATCCGCGGGGGCTCGACCTCTACGCCCGGCTGTTCCGCCGCCCCGGCCACGTCGCCGGCACGCTGGCGATGATGGCGGCGTGGGACCTGCCGGCCTTTTCGCGCGACCTGCCCCGGCTTGCCACACCGCTCACCCTGGTCTCCGGCCTGGCCGACCGCACCATCGCGCCCGGGACGGCGCGGCGGGTGCAGCGCATCCTTCCCGCCGCGGGCCTGGTGGAATGGCCCGGCCTCGGTCACCTCGCGCATGAGGAACAGCCGGCGCTGCTGGCTGCCCTGGTGCAGGAAGCGACTCAGCCGGCGTGACCCTGCCCCCCGAACACCGGCTGCGCGCCGAGCTGAACGACGAGGTGCATGCCCGCCCGCCGGACGCGCTGGCCGCCCCCTCCCGCCTGTCCTACGTCGCGTTGCTGCGGGGTGATGGGCCGCGCGACGCCGCCTGGCGGCACATGCGCGACCTGGCGTTGCGCTTCGGCGCGCCACCGCCGGCCGAGGGCGCCAGCCATTGGGCGGCGGAGCTCGGTCGCTTCCGCATCCGCTGGGAACAGCACACCGAATTCCACCGGGTGATGTTCATCCGCGACGGCGTGCCGGAGCGGCCTTTCGCCGATCCCGGGCTCGCCGACGTGCCGGCGGATTGGGTGGCTTCGTTGCCGGGCGAGCTGCTGGTGGCGGCCGAGCTGGAGCTGCGGCTGGAAGACCGGTTCATGCCGGAGGAAGCCGGCATCGGCCAGCTCGTAGGCTCCAATATCGGCAGCCGCGGCCAGGCCTTCACCGACTTCCGCATCGGCGCCGACGGCTTCGGCCGATTCCTGGTGCTGGCCGGGGACATGTCCGCCGCCATCGCCGGCCGCAACGCGCAGCGGCTGCTGGAGATCGACACTTACCGGATGATGGCGCTGCTGGCCCTGCCGGTGGCCCGCGCGCTCTCGCCGCAGCTGACGCGGTGGGAGCAGCAGTTGGCCGAGATCGCGGCGGCGCTGACCGGCGCCCGTCCGGCGGATGAGCCCGGCCTGTTGAATCGTCTGACCGGCCTGGCCAGCGAGATCGAAAGCCAGGAAGCGGCGACCCGCTTCCGCTTTTCGGCCGCCGCCGCCTACTACGCCCTGGTGCAGCGGCGCATCGCCGAACTGCGCGAGGAGCGGATCGAGGGCTTCCAGACCTTTCAGGAATTCACCGAGCGACGCCTGGCCCCGGCGATGGACACCTGCCAATCCACCACCGCGCGGCAGGAGGCGCTGAGCCGGCGCGTGCTGCGGGTGACGCAACTGCTGCAAACGCGGGTGGACATCACGCGCGAGGCGCAGAACGGCGCCGTGCTGCTCTCGATGAACCGCCGCGCCGCCTTGCAGCTGCGGCTGCAGCAGACGGTGGAGGGGCTCTCGGTCGCCGCCATCACCTATTACATCGTGGGGGTGTGGGGCTATGCGGCCAAGGCCTTGGCGCCGCGGGTGGGGCTGGATTCGGAGCTCGCCATCGCCGCCGCCATCCCGGTGGCGGCGCTGTTCGTCATCTGGGGCCTGCGGCGGGCGCGGGCCCGGCTGAAGGCGCGCGAAGATGATTGAGCGGGACGGCGCGGCGGCGCATGCTCCGTGCCGGGAGGGCCTGGCCCATGAAATATCTGCTCGCCGCATTCCTCGTCGGCCTGTGCATGGTTGAGACACAGGCACAGCCGCTGGCCACCTCGCCGGCACAGAACATGGCGGAGTCGCCGGGCCCACCCGTCGCGCCCGCGCTGCCTTACCCCGCGCCGCGTCGGGGCGAGTGGATCGCACCGGATTTCCGCTTCCACACCGGCGCAGTGCTGCCCTCCGTCCGGCTGACCTACAGCACCATCGGCGAACCGACCGCGTCGAGGACATCGCGCATCGTCTCTGCCGAGTCGAGGACGACGAGTTGGTGCCCTTCCATACTCAGGAAGACGCCGCATTCTTCGGCGACCGGGGCGCATTCGCGCAGGGACTGGATCAGGCGTTCGCGCGCTTCGGTCGACCAGTTGCCGGGATGCGGGAACCACGGCCCGCGCGGGCTCAGGCTGCCAGGGCCGGTATCGATCCCGCGCGCCCCGAGCCAGCCCGCGACTTTCAGCGCCGCTTGCAGCGTCTGCACCGCCCCGCGTCATCGGGGTCGATCAGGCACTGCCAGTAGCCGGTGCATTGGTACATCGCCAACCCGGCCTCGCCCAGGATGGCGCGCACGCGGCGGCACTGCTCTTCGGTCGTCGTGTGCGGATCGTTGTCGCCGAAGCGGCTGAAGATCCCCGAGAAACCGAGCGCCTTGACCCGCTCGGCCAACGCCGGGGTGACATCGTCCATATTCCTGGGTATCAAATCTCCCGAAACGCCGAATCGCATCGTCTGCTCCCTCCATCTCGTCGCGACGCTATTCCTTCGGCGAGGTCTTGCCCCCGCCGCCGCTATCGTTCCGCCGGGGCTTTGTCCCCGACATGGTAGCCGAGTGCTGTGGAAAGCCCACCGGTTGCCTCGCGCAGCCAGCCGAGCGCCTGTTGGCGGCG
>CAXTJY010000506.1:0-3652 GCA_964244395.1 uncultured Rhodovarius sp. | reverse complement strand
TGGTTAGAGCACGGCACTCATAATGCCGGGGTCGGCGGTTCAAGTCCGCCCACCACTACCAATCGCCCGCGCTTAGAGACGGCCGGTGCGATGCAGCCAGTAAACGGCCACTATCACGGGCGCCAGCATAGCTGGGCCGAAAAAAAGCAAAAGAAGCTGTTCACCGGTCACGGTTTCAATCCTTCCAGAATGCGACGGCCCAAAAGATGTAGTGCGAGGCCCAGAAGAATGAAACACGTGGCACCCAGCAGGATACCCCAAGCCGGCGTCCGCATCGTGAGTCAGCCATAGATCGCAGTTGCGCTGGGTGAGACAACCCCGATCAGAATGCTGCCGCTGGCCAACGTGTTCAGCGCCGTCGCCGTCAGCTTCAGCTGCCCGTTGTGGACCAGACTCATTTCAGCCCTTGGCCCGCCGCTTCGCCTCGATCACGTCCCAGATATTCCGCTCCAGATGAATCCCATCGAACCGCGCCAGCTCCTGCAGCCCGGTGGGCGAGGTCACATTGATCTCCGTCAAATACCCGCCGATCACGTCGATGCCCACGAAGATCATTCCGCGCGCCTTCAGCTCCGGCCCGATCCGCGCGCAGATCTCCCGCTCCCGCTCGGTCAGCGCCGTCTTCTCCGGCCGCCCCCCGACATGCATGTTGCTGCGCGATTCACCCGCCGCCGGCACCCGGTTGATGCCGCCCATCGCCTCGCCGTCGATCAGGATCACCCGCTTGTCGCCGGCCCGCACCGCCGGCAGGTATTGCTGCACCATCAGAGGCTCGCGCGAGCGCAGGCCGAACATTTCCAGCAGCGAATTCAGGTTGGAATCGTCGGGCCGGAGATGGAACACCCCAGCGCCGCCATTGCCGAAGAGCGGCTTGACGATGATGTCGCCATGCTTCTCCCGGAACTTCAGGATCGCCCGCGGGTCGGTCGTCACGATCGTGTCGGGCATCAGGTCGGGGTAGCGCAGCACGTAGAGCTTTTCCGGCGCGTTTCGCACCTGCGCCGGGTCGTTCACCACCAGCGTCTTCGGATGGATGTGCTCCAGGATGTGCGTGGCAGTGATGTAGGCCATGTCGAAGGGCGGGTCCTGCCGCATCAGCACCACGTCGATGTCGGTCGCCAGGTCCAGCTCCAGCATCGGCCCGAATTCGTAATGCGCGCCATGCTCGCGCTTGACGGTCACCGAATGCCCCCAGGCCGTGACCCGGCCCGATGACAGCGTGAGGTGGCTGACGCTGTAGTGCCACAGCTGGTGGCCGCGCGCCTGCGCCTCCAGCATCAGCGCGAAGCTGCTGTCGCCATGGATGTTGATGCTGTCCATCGGGTCCATCTGGACCGCCACGCGCAGGCTCATTCGGGAACTCCGTTCAATGGCCGCCTGCTTGCCACCCGAGGGAGGTCAGTTCAACCGGTGCCGCAATTCCTCCACCAGCTCACGAATCCGCCCCGCCCCCTCCGCCCTGGGCGCCAGCGCCAGCGACTTCTCCAGCGCAACCAGCGCGGCGCCGATCCGCTCCAGCCGGTTGTGCATCAGCCCGGCCTCCCGCCACAGCAGCGGGTTGAGCGGCGCCAGCCGGGTCATGTCCTCCACGCAGGCCAGCGCGCCCTCGATGTCGTGTTTCTGCAGCCGGCGCAGCTTGATGTTGTTCTGCAGCCGCAGCAGCACGGCGCGCTTGCCCATCGCCACCATCATGCCCGGCCGCAGCTCCGCCTTGGGCCCCTCCACCCGCTTGACCAGGGCGCGCAGGTCCTGTGCCTCCAGCCGTTTGCCGCCGTGGAACACATCCACCAGCACCGGCCCGCTCGATCCGGTCAGCGCCAGGATGAAATGGCCGGGAAAGTCGATGCCGTGCGCCTCCCACCCCGCCGCCTCGGCGGCGTGCAGCCAAACGATGCCCAGCGCCACTGGCAGTCCACGCCGGCGCTCCAGCACGCTGGCCAGGTTCGCGTTGGCCAGGTCCTCATAGGTGTCGGCATCGCCCGCAAAGCCGAGTTCGTCATGCAGCAGCCCGGCCAGCACCACCCGGCGCGCCTCGGCATCGCCAGCATCGGCCTCGCGGTTCGCGGTGGCCAGGGCCACGGCGCGCCGCGCGATGTCGCTCAGCAGGGCCCCGGCTGCCGAAACGTCCAGCGCCGGCTGATCGACGCGGGCGAGTTGCAGCGCCACGGCACCCAGGTCGATCTCGGCTTCCGGCAACTGACCGGCGGCATCGAGGGCGGCGCGGGCTTCGGTGATGGCGGTCACAGGCATCTTGCCCATGTCGGTCGCCGAAGCGGTCGCGACAAGTCTTTCAGGGCACCGCCGCCACGGCCGCCTCCAACTGCGGCAGCTCCACCGCACCCGGAATGATCACGTCGCCGATCACCATCGCCGGCGTGCCCTGGATGTCCAGCGACCGGGCCAGCAAGACATTGGCGTCGATCCGCCGGGTGATGGCGCCGTCATCCATCTCCCGCCGCAGCCGCGGCCAATCCAGACCGACGCGCTCGACCTCGCGGCGCAACACCGTCTCGGACAGCTCCTCGCGCAGCCGCATGAGGCCCTCGAACAGCGCCGGGTACTTGCCGGTGCGCTGCGCCACCAGCAACGCCCGGCTGCCCAGCACGCTGTTCGGCCCCAGGATGGGCAAATCCTTCAGCACCAGCCGGATGTCGCGGTTGCGGCGCAGCAGCTCCTCCATGGTCGGGTGCAACGTCTTGCAGTAGCCGCAGCGGGCATCGAAGAACTCAACAATGGTGACGCGCCCTTGCGGGTTGCCGCGCACGGGGTCAGCTGACTCGCGGAACAACGCGTCGGCATTTTGCCGGATGGCAGTGCGCTGCGCCTCGGCCCGGCTGGCTTCCTCGGCCGCGTCCATGGCCGCCATCGCCTCGCGCAGGATCGACGGGTCCTCCCGCAGCGCGCGACGCAGGATGGCCAGCACCTCCGCGCGCTGATCCTCGTTCAGCCCCTGGGCGGCGGCTGCCAAGGGGGCAAGGCTGGCCAGCAGGCTGGTCGCGAAGGCGCGGCGAAGCATGGGCATGGCGGGCTCCTGGTGCCAGTGGGTTCTGGCACGGATCGGCCGGGCTGCCAGCCCGGATACGTCGCGGTTAAACCGCAGGATGTTGCGGGGGGGTGGGAAGGCGTCTATCCGGCTTCGTCCCTCGACCTCCCGGAAGCCCCGCCTGCATGAAACGCCTTCGCCCCCTGATATCTGGCCTGACGGCGCTCGCGCTGGCCGGCTGTGAGACGGCGCGCTCCCTGGTCGGCGTGCCGTCGGGCCCGCCGGCCGGCGAGCAGGGTTTCGTGCGCGGGTTCCTGGGCGGGGTCGCGGCGGAAGAGCCGAGTGCCGCGGCCGCCGCGCGCGCGGTGCTGAGCGCCGGCGGCACGGCGGCCGATGCCGCGGCCGCCGCCGGCTACGTATTGACCGTCTCGCTGCCATCGCGCGCCGGCATCGGCGGCGGCGGCGCCTGCCTGGTCTATCACCCCAGGCGCGACGCGCCGGAGGCGTTGGTCTTCATGCCCGGCGCGCGCGAGGGCGGGTTGGGCAATGCCGATCGCCCGGCCGCCGTGCCGCTGATGGCGCGTGGCCTGTTCGCGCTGACCACGCGCATGCAGGGCGCGCGGCCGTTCGAGGAAATCCTGATCCAGGCCGAGACCTTGGCCCGCTTCG
>CAXTJY010000505.1:2743-3658 GCA_964244395.1 uncultured Rhodovarius sp. | reverse complement strand
CATCGCCTCGGCCAGCGACCGGCCGGAGAGGAAGGCCGCCTCGGCCCGCCCCGCCAGGCAGAAATCCCCGGCCAGGCCCAGCCCGTGCTGGCCGTCCCACACGCAAGGCTGGTCCAGCGCCTGTTCGACCAGGGAATAGCGCCAGCGATGCGTGGCCTCGGCCAGCGGGTCCGGCGCGCCCAGCGCGTGGCGCAGGGCGGCGGCGACGGTTTCGGCCGGATCCTCCAGATGCGCCCGGGACCATTCGGCGCTGGCCTGCACCACCCAGGTCTCGGCGGCCTCGCGGCCGGGCTTGGAGGAATCCCGCGCCGCCCAGCCGATCGGGCCGTCTTCCGGCCGCAGCGTGTCCGGCAGGTCGAGCGGCGCGGCGAAGGCGGCCAGCCAGGTCCAGCAGGGCTCGTACATCACACCGGCCAGCAACTCGGTCAGCCATGGCGAGTGCGGCGCCAGCAGCGCGGCGGCCTGCGGCGCCGGGGCGGTGATCGCCACGGCCTCGAACGGGCCGTCGACGTCCGGTTCCATCTCCGGCAGCGGCTGGCCGGGGCGGACCAGTTCGGCCGGCAGATGATGCAGCAGCCAGCCGCCGCTGGTCGGCTCCAGCAGGGTGACGTGGCGCGACAAGGCAATGTCCTGCCCCTCCGCCATGGCGCGGGGCAGGGCGGACATGGTGGGGACGGGCACGAAGCGCTCGGCATCCGGCCAGGGCTGGGCGCCGTTGTCCTGCAGCAGCGCGGCGAAGGCGGGGTCGCGCGCGGTGAAATATTGCGCGCCGTGGTCGAAGCGCAGCGTTCGGTCGCCCACCTCCAGCCGCCGGGTGACGACGCGGCCCCCCGGCGCGCGGCCCTTGTCGAACAGGCGGACCTCGCGCCCCGCTTCGCGCAGGCGGCTGGCACAGGCCAGGCCGGCCAGGCCGGC
>CAXTJY010000505.1:0-2733 GCA_964244395.1 uncultured Rhodovarius sp. | reverse complement strand
TGAGGTGGCCCATGCCAGCGCCTGAAGCAAGGGCGACGTGCGGCGCGCTTCATGCTCTATCCGCGGGATGCGGGTCTGCCAGGTCACCAACGTCGATTTCTCGATGCGACATTTCGTCTGGCCGCTGATGCGGGCGGCCCGGGCGCGCGGGCACGAGGTGGTGGGGGTGTGCGCCGAGGGGCCGCTGCTGGACGCCGTGCGGGCGGACGGGTTCGAGGTGGCGGCGATGCCCTTCGCCCGCAGCCTGAACCCGGTGGCGCACACGCGAGCATACGGCGCCCTGCGGCGCTTTTTCCGTCAACGGCGCTTCGACATGGTGCATGGGCACATGCCGATTTCGGGCCTGCTGGCCCGGGCGGCGGCGAAGACTGCGGGCGTCGGCCGCATCGCCTATACCGGGCATGGCTTCCTGTTCAACCAGCCCGGCTCAGCCTGGCGCCGGCAACTCTCCCTGGCGCTGGAACGCGCCGCCGGGCGGATCACCGACATCTACATGACCGTCAGCGAGGAGGAGGCGGCGGATGCCCGTTGGCTGGGCATCCACCCCGGCGCCGTCGGCACAGGCAACGGCCGCGACCCTGCACAATTCCGGCCCAACCCTGTCGCGAGGGCGCGGCTGCGGGCCGAGCTGGGCGCCGATGGCTGCGTGGTGATGGGCACCGCCCGGCTGGTGCGGCACAAAGGCTGGCCGGAGCTGCTGCAGGCCATGCGCGCGGTGCCCGACGCCACCCTCTGGGTGGTGGGAGAGCGCCTGGTTTCCGACCATGGCGACAGCTTGGCGGCCGATTTCGCCGCCGCCGCGGCCGCGCTGGGCCCGCGGCTGAAGCTGCTGGGCTACCGCCACGACGTCGCCGACCTGCTGGCCGCCGCCGATATCTTCTGCCTGCCCAGCCATTTCGAAGGCCTGCCGATGAGCATCATCGAGGCCATGCTGGCGGGCCTGCCGGTGGTGGCGACCGACATCCGCGGCCCGCGCGAGCAGGTGGTGCACGGCGCGACCGGCTTCCTGGTGCCGCCGGGCGCCGTGCCGCCGCTGGCCGAGGCGCTGGCCCGCCTGGTTGGCGACCCCGCCATGCGTGCCCGGATGGGTGAAGCCGGCCGACAGCGGGCTCTGGAACGATACGACGAGGCCGCGATCCTGGCCCGCACGCTGGACTTGCTGGGGCTGTAGCATCGGCGCGCCGCGGCCAACAGGCCGGGCTTCCCTTGAACCTGCCCGGCTTTGGGTGTTGAAGCCGGACATGCCTGACATCCTGCCGATCCGCCGTGCCCTGCTCTCCGTGAGCGACAAGACCGGGCTGGTGGAATTCGGTCGCTTCCTGGCTGCGCAGGGGGCGGAGATCCTCTCCACCGGCGGCACGGCGAAGGCGCTGCGCGAGGCCGGCGTGCCGGTGAAGGACGTCAGCGAGCACACCGGCTTCCCGGAAATCCTCGACGGGCGGGTCAAGACCCTGGTGCCGCAGGTGCATGGCGGCATCCTGGGGCGGCGCGACGATCCTTCGCACCGCGCCGAGATGGAGGCGCATGCCATCGCGCCGATCGACCTGGTGGCGGTCAACCTCTACCCTTTCGAGGCGACGGTGAGGGCGGGCGGGGATTTCGACGCCTGCATCGAAAATATCGACATCGGCGGGCCGGCGATGATCCGCTCGGCGGCGAAGAATTTTTCGTCCGTGGCGGTGTGCACGGAGCCGGCGCAGCTGACGGAGGTGATGGCGGCGGGCGGGACCACGCTGCCGATGCGGCAGGCATTCGCAGCCGCGGCCTATGCCCGGACGGCGGCGTACGATGCGGCCATCGCCGCCTGGTTCGCGGGGCAGGAGGGGCAGGATTTCCCACCCCGCCTGGCCTTCGCCGGCACGCTGGCGCAGACGCTGCGGTATGGCGAGAATCCGCACCAGAAGGCGGGGTTCTACCTGGATGGCTCGGCCCGCCCCGGCATCGCCACGGCGCGCCAGGTCCAAGGCAAGGCGCTGAGCTACAACAACCTGAACGACACCGACGCCGCCTTCGAATGCGTGGCTGAGTTCGAGGCGCCCACCGTCGTCATCGTGAAGCACGCCAACCCCTGCGGCGTGGCGCAGGGCGCGACCCTGGCCGAGGCGTGGGACCTGGCGCTGCGCTGCGACCCCGTCAGCGCCTTCGGCGGCATCATCGCGGTCAACCGCCCGCTGGATGCGTCCGCGGCCGAGAAGATGGCGGCGCTTTTCACCGAAGTGGTGATCGCGCCGGAGGCGGATGACGACGCCATCGCCGTCTTCACCCGCAAGAAGAATCTTCGGCTGCTGCTGACCGGCGGCCTGCCGGACCCGGCGGCACCCGGCATGACCTTCCGCAGCGTGGGCGGCGGCTTTTTGGCGCAGTCCCGCGATTCCGGACGGGTGATGCCCGCCGACCTGCGCGTGGTGACGAAACGCGCGCCGACCCCGGCCGAGATGGCCGACCTCATCTTCGCCTTCCGCGTCGCCAAGCACGTGAAGTCCAATGCCATCATTTACGCCAAGGACGGCGCCACGGTGGGCATCGGCGCGGGGCAGATGAGCCGGGTGGATTCCACCCGCATCGCGGCCTGGAAAAGCGGCGAGGCTGCAAAGGCGGCGGGGCTGGAGACGGCGCTTTCGGTCGGCAGCGTCGTCGCCTCGGATGCTTTCTTCCCCTTCGCCGACGGGCTGGAGGCCGCCGCAGCGGCCGGCGCCACGGCGGTGATCCAGCCCGGCGGGTCGATGCGCGACG
>CAXTJY010000504.1:521-3667 GCA_964244395.1 uncultured Rhodovarius sp. | reverse complement strand
CTGTTCGACGATGTCGGGCGGATGCTGGGCGAGAAGGGGCGGGAGTTCGGCACGGTGACGGGCCGGCCGCGCCGCTGCGGCTGGTTCGACGCCGCGATGGTGCGCCAGGCGGTAAAGATCGGCGGCGTGAACGGCCTGGTGCTGACCAAGCTGGACGTGCTGGACGGGCTGCCGGAGCTGAAGATCTGCACCGGCTACCGGGTCAACGGGGTGGAGATGAAGCGGCTACCCGCCGGCATGAAGGCGCAGGCAGCGGCGGAGCCGATCTTCGAGGTGATGCAGGGCTGGTCCGGCAGCACCTTCGGCGCCCGCAGCTACGCCGAGCTGCCGGCCGAGGCGGTGAAATACGTGCGCCGGATCGAGGAGCTGGTGGAGGCGCCGGTGATGATGCTCAGCACCTCGCCAGACCGCGACGACACCATTGCGCTGCGCGATCCCTTCGCCGGGTGATCGCCCTCAACGCCTTCGACATGGCCTGCGTCGGCCATATCAACCAAGGGCTGTGGACCCACCCGCGCGATACCTCGCGCAACTACACCCGGCTTTCCCATTGGCTCGACCTCGCCCGCCTGCTGGAGCGCGGGCTGTTCGACGGGCTGTTCCTGGCCGATGTGCTGGGCATCTATGACGTGCTGGACGGCCGGCCCGACGCTGCCATCCGCAACGGCGTGCAGGTGCCGCTGCTCGACCCCGCGATGATCGTGCCGGCCATGGCCACCGTCACGCGGAATCTCGGCTTCGGCATCACCGCCAACCTGTCCTACGAGGCGCCCTACCTCTTTGCCCGGCGGATGAGCACGCTGGACCACCTGACGGATGGGCGGATCGGCTGGAACATCGTCACCGGCTATCTCGACAGCGCGGCCCGCGCCATGGGGCTGGACGCGCAGCAGAAGCATGACGACCGCTACGACCTCGCCGACGAGTACATGGAGGTGGTGCACCGGCTGTGGGAGGAGAGCTGGGAGGATGGCGCGATCCAGGCCGCGGGCTGCGTGTATGCCGACCCGGCGAAGGTCCACCCCATCCGCCATGAGGGCCGACAATACCGGCTGGATGCGCCGCATCTGGTGGCGCCCTCGCCGCAGCGCACGCCGGTGCTGTACCAGGCCGGCGCGTCGCCGCGCGGGCTGGCCTTTGCGGCGCGGCATGCGGAGTGCGTGTTCATGAATGGCGGGCCGTCGGCGGGGGCGGGCATCGCGCGGCTGCGGGCGCTGGGCGGGCGGCCGAAGAAGGTGTTCGTGGGTGCCACGCTGGTGCTGGGACGGACCGACGCCGAAGCCGCCGACAAGCTGGCGGATTACCGCGCGCATTCCTCGGTGGAAGGCGCGCTGGCGCATGCGGCGGCGTCGCTGGGGCTGGACTTCAACCGCTTCGGGCCGGATGAGCCGATCACCGCGGAGAGCAACGCCATCCAGTCCAACGTCACAGCCATGGCCCGGGCCATGGGCGGCACGCTGACCCGGCGCGGGCTGACGGATGAGTTCATCCTCGGCAGCCGGCAGAAGCCCATCGTCGGCAGCGCGGGGACGGTGGCGGAGACCTTGATCGCCTACGCCGCCGCGACCGGCTCCGACGGCTTCAACCTGAGCCGCACCGTCTTCCCCGAATGCCTGGAAGATGTCGTCGACATGCTGGTGCCGGCGCTGCAGGAGCGCGGCGCATACAAGACCAACTACGCCCCCGGAACCTACCGCGAGAAACTGTTCGGTCCGGGCGCCCGCTATTCCACCTCATCCTCCTCGCCCAGCGGCGTGCCGGGCACGGTGTAGCTGTCGCTGAGCCAGCGGCCGAGGTCGACCTGGCGGCAGCGTTCGGAGCAGAAGGGGCGCAGCGGCGGCGGGGCGGCCTTCTTGCGGCAGATCGGGCAGCGCTTGGGCTCAGGCATCGGTGATTCCGCTCTCGCCTTCGGTCAGGGTGATGGGGTGGCCGGCGGCGGCGGCGTATTCGGCCAGGGCTTCGGGCAGGGCGCGTAGTGCGGCCAGCACGGCGGCCGGCGCGTGCAGGGCGAGGCGCCGATGCGGTGCGTGCGAAGCCTCGCGCGCGCCCGTGCGCAACAACGCAAGCCCGGGGGTGAGCGGCCCGGCCAGCACCTCCGCGAGCGGCGGATGGATGCGGGCGCGGCGGATTTCGAACAAGCCCAGCGGGCCAACGCCCAGGCACTCGGCCAGCCGGTCGGAAGCCAGGGCCTCGCGCAGGGCGGGTTCCAGGGACGCACGGTCGCGCGCGGCCAACCCCGCCACGTCGAGCAGGATGGCCCCGGCGCATTGCCGCAGCCGCAACTGCCGGGCGGCCTCGCGAATGGCGGTGGCGTTGAGCGCCTCGGCGGCGGCGCGGTCGGCGCCGGCATGCGGGCCGGCATCGACGTCCAGCGCGGTCAGCGCGTGCGTCGCTTGCAGGATGATGCGTCCGCCGCCGGGCAGCGGGATGACGGAGCCGGCCAGAATGTCGAACTCGGCTTCCAGGGCATCGTCGAAGGCGGGGGGCGTGAGGGTGACAGGTGCCGCCTTTGCATCGCGCTGGCCACTTCCGGCGGCCGCCAGCCTGGCAGCCTCCGCAGTGTCGTCGCATTCCAGCCGCGCCTCTGGATAGGCCTGGCGCAGCCGCAGCGCCGCATCCGGCCCGCGCTCGATCAGGCCGGGTTCGGTGGCCGCCACAGCCGGCGCACGCTTGACCGACACCCGCGGCCCTTTGCCGCCCTGCGCGCCGCGGGTGACCCGCACCACCAGCAGCCGGCCTTCCTGCACGACTTCCCGGAGCGGGCGACGGGAGGCGCTGGCCTCGGATTCCGGCAGAAAGCCGGTGCTGCCATCGGGCATGGTCAGAAAGGCGCCCGCCATCGCTGGCGCTACCGCCGAGACGCGCGCGGCCAGCACGTCCCCCACACCATCGGGCCGCGCCGGGCGTTCGACCCAGGCTTCGGTCAGCACGTCGTCCAGCAACAGCGCCACGCGGCGTTCGCCGGGGGAACGGCTGACGCATATGCGCGCCCGGCCGCCGTCGGCACCGTCCGCCGACCTCACGGCCGCAGCCACCCCGCCCCCCGCGGCCGCGACCCCGCCGCCGGCCGCTGCGCCGCCGGCCCCGGAGCCGACGCCGCCCGCGGTCGAGGTGAAGACGATGGAGTCCAGGACCTTCGCGGCATC
>CAXTJY010000504.1:0-511 GCA_964244395.1 uncultured Rhodovarius sp. | reverse complement strand
GCTGCGCCGTCTCGAACAACGGCAGGCCGACGATGTTGGACCAGGAGCCGGAGAGGAAGCGGCACCAGGCCTCGGCGCGGCCCTGGATGGCGTAGCCGCCGGCCTTGCCCTGCCACTCATCGGTGTCCAGGTAGGCGTCGATCTGCTGCGTCGTCAGCCGTTGGAAGGCCACCACGGAGGTAACCAGCCGGGCGCGCCGCTTGCCGTCCGGCAGGGCCAGCACCACCCCGGTGTGCACGCGGTGCCGCCGGCCCGACATGAGTTCGAGAAAAGCTCGCGCCTGCGCCGCATCGGCCGGCTTGCCCAGCACGCGGCGGCCCACGCCGACCACGGTGTCGGCGGCCAGCACCAGCGCGTCCGGCGAGGCCGCGGCTTCGGCCTTCAGCGCCGCCAACCGCGCCGCAAGCCGGGGCGGCAATTCGTCGCGCAGCGGGGTTTCGTCGACATCGGCGGGGCGCACTTCGTCTGGCACGATGCCGATCCGGGCCAGCAATTCCAGCCGTCGCGGGCT
>CAXTJY010000503.1:0-3675 GCA_964244395.1 uncultured Rhodovarius sp. | reverse complement strand
AGAATTGCCGGTAAACCACTACTCGAACCGCTCCTCAATCTGCCCGCACAGCGCGCCTTCGGCATTGGCCACCCAGGCCTGGGCCACCCCGTCCACCGGCGCATGGCCTGCCAGCGTGATGGTCTCGTTCACATGGATCGGCCGGGTCAGCCGCGCGCTGAAGCCGGTCAGCCGGCCCAGGGTGTTGGCCACCACCGCGTCGAGCAGCAACTGCATGGTCAGGCCGCCATTCTGCACCACGTCGGGGTAGCCTTCCTCGCCGCGGGTGTAGTCGGCGTCGTAATGGATGCGATGAGCGTTCCAGGTCACCGCGGAGTAGCGGAATAGCAGGCTCGACGGCAGGTGCCTGGTCACGCTCCAGGCCGGGTCCGCGGGCGCCGGCACCGGGGCGTTGACCGTGCTTTTTTCGCCCGGCTTCACCGCCTCGCGGTACACCGCGTCGAACTCGTCCACCGCCAGCACGTTGTCACCCCGGCGGATGGTGTGGCGCATGGTCAGCACAGTGATGAAGCCGGTGCGCGCCTGCTTGGGCTCGATGGCCGCGACCTCGATGGTCTTGCTCAGCATCTCACCCACCCGCATCGGGCCGTGCAGGGTGACGCGGCGCCCCGCGCCCATCCGGCGGGGCAGCGGGATCGGCGGCAGGAACACGCCCGGCGCCGGGTGGCCATCCGGCCCCAGCGCCGATTGCCGTGCGGATTCGGTGAAGTACATGGCGAACCAATGGCTCGGCAGTTCGTCGCCCAACCGGAAACCCATCGGGTCGAGGTCCAGCATGGCGGCGATGCGGCGGGTCATGCCCAGGCCGACATCTTCCTCCAACACACGGGAGCGGCCGATCCAGCTGGCCAGTTCAGGGGAGAGCATCATTCGGCCACCAGGTTCAGGCGGCGGATCAGCCCGCCCCATCTTTCGCCATCCGCGCGCGCCTGAACCCGGAAGTCGTCGGGCGAGTTCGGCCGCATCGCATCCGCGCCGACGCGGGCGAAGGCGGCGACCACCGCCGGGTCGGCCAGCGCCTCGTTCATCGCGGCGTTGAGCCGCGTCACCGCCTCCGCCGGGGTGCCGCGCGGCGCCGCCAGACCGAAATAGGCATTGGCCTGGAAGCCGGGAATGGCCTCGCTCATCGCCGGCACCCCGGGCCATTCCGGCCGGCGCGTCGGCGTGGTCAGCGCCACCGGGCGCACCGTCGCCGCGCCGCGCACTGCCTCGCCCTCCGGCAGTCCCAGGCAGCGGGCATGGATGCGGCCGGACAGCATGTCGGTCATCGCCTGGGTGCTCTGCCGGTAGGGCACGTGCAGCATGTCGAGCCCCAGCCTGGCGCCGACATCCTCCATGATCAGGTGCGTGATGGCGCCGACGCTGGCGCTGGCATAGGTGAAGCGGCCAGGATTCGCCTTGATCCAGCCCACCACCTGGGCGAAATCCTCGCCAGGGATCGAGTTGTGCACCAGCAGCATGTTGGCGGTGGTGCAGAAGCAGCCGACGGGGATGAAGTCGCGCTCGGCATCGTAGGTCACGCCGCGGTAGAGCAGGGCGTTGAGGCCGGAATTCACGCCGAGGTTGGCGATGAGGAAGGTGTATCCGTCCGGCCCCGCCCGCATCGTGGCCTCGGCGGCCGACGAGCCGTTGCCGCCGGGGCGGTTGTCGGCCAGCACGGGCTGGCCCAGGCGGTGGGTGAGGGCATCGGCCATGACGCGGCTGACGATGTCGGTCTGGCCGCCGCCGCCGAAGGGGACCATGAGGCGGACGGGGCGGTCGGGCCAGGCGGCGCGGGCGGACTGAGCCCGCGCCAGCGCCGGCAGCCCGAGACCAGCCAGCAGCAGCCGACGACCCAAACTTTCTCGCATGGACATCTCCCTTCCGTCGCGGGCGTTGATGCTCGTTGTCTTAAGCATCCTCCGCCTTGGCTTGGGGTGCTAGACGAGGACCGCATGTATCGAGTCGAGAGCGCAAAAAAGACTGATGCGCGGCTGCGCTGGGGGCTGCCGGACAGGGTCTTCTTCGCCTGCGGTGCCTGCCATATCCTGGCCTACGCGTTCTTGCGAAAATTCCGGCCGGTTTCAGCCGGTGCGGTGTGGCTGCGGCCGCATGCAGGCTTCACCGGCAACCACATCGTGGTCGATGGCGGGGATTGGGTGTTCGATTACCACGGCTACTCGGCGCGGACCCGGTTCCTCGACCACACTTTCGGCAAGGCGGCGCGGTGGTGGCCCGGCTGGCAGGCCGAGCTGATGGCACTGCCGACCGAAGTCCTGATCTCGGAAGCCGGGTCCCGGACCTATCCGGGCCTGTGGCTTCGCGAGCCGCAGCAGTTCCTGCATGACGCCCTGCCGCGGGCGGAAGCCTATTTGCGGCGTTTTCCGCCACCTGAACTGTGGGCGGCAGTCAGCCGCGCGCATCCTCGATGACCCGGCCATCTCGCGGCAGGCTGCCGGCCTCGACGTAACGCGCTTCGCCGCGCAGGCCGGTGGCGGTGCGCAGGGTTTCAGCCAGTGCCGCCGGGTCGCCCTCGCCTTCCGCCAGCAACTCCATCGCATCCTGCTCGCCTTGCCGGGTAATCCGCAGCCGCAGCCTGCCCAGCCCCGGCATTGCCCGGCCCACCGCCGCCACCTGCTCCGGCCGCACGAACATGCCGCGCACCTTGGCGGTCTGGTCCGCCCGGCCTAGCCAGCCGCGGATGGTGCGCCCGCCGGGAAGGAAGGCCGACATGTCGCCGGGCGAAAAGCGGATGATGGGATGCGCGGCGTGAGGAATCGTGACCACCACCTCGCCCACCTCGCCTTCCGGCAAGGGCTCACCCGTCCCGGGCCGAACGATTTCCAGGATGATGCCGTCCGCCACCCGCATTCCGGCCTCGCCGGGGACGGAATGCGCGATCAGGCCGAGTTCGGCGGTGCCATAGGCCTCCACCGCCACGATGCTGCGCGCCGCCACCCACTCCCGCAGCCCCGGCGTGTAGGCGCCACCGGTGACGACGGCGCGGCGGATGCAGGCGCCATCCTCCCCGGCGACGTCCAGCAGGATCTTCAAATAGTCGGGCGTGCCGACATAGGCGGCCGGGCGGTAGGCGCGCATGGCCTCGATGGCCTGCGCGCTGTTGCCGGGGCCGGCCGGGATCACGGCGCAGCCCAGCGCGCGCGCCGCGCCGTCCAGAATGAAGCCGCCCGGCGTCAGGTGATAGCCCAGCGTGTTCAGCACGATGTCCGCGCCCGTGATGCCGGCGGCCGCCAGCGCCGGCGCGTAGCGCCAGGGGTCCGGCCCATCGCCCACGCCCTCGAAGATCGGTCCCGGCGAGACGAACAGCCGGGCACGGCCGGCCGTCGGCGCCAGCCCGGCGAAGGGTGGTGCGGCTGCCTGCATAGCCGGCAGGTCGGCTTTGCGAAGCACCGGCAGGTCCGCCAGCCGTGCCGTTTCGGGGTCGATGGCGCCGAGCTGCGATGCCCAGCCGGGCAGGGGCAGGGCGGCACGCAGCGTCTGGGTCAGCGGGCTTTCCATGATGCCAGACTGCACCAGCGCCGGCCGGCTTGCCAGCGCGCCCCTGCATGCGCTCGCGCCGCGTGGCCCGATGCACCACAGCGGCCTCGCACGCGTGTTCTCGGGCCTGCGCACGGCGGTCAAGGAGGCGTTCCCGGAGAACGACACCGTCTCGTACACCGTCATCAGCGGCTTCCT
>CAXTJY010000502.1:0-3688 GCA_964244395.1 uncultured Rhodovarius sp. | reverse complement strand
GGACTGGCTGCTCGTACCTCTGCTGGCGTTCGATGCGCGCGGTCACCGGCTGGGCTACGGCGGCGGCTACTACGACAGGACCCTGGCCGCCCTGCCCGGCGCCTTTCGGCTCGGCGTGGCGTATGCCGGGCAGCAGGTGACCCAGGTGCCAACCTGCCCGACCGATGTGCCGATGCACGTCATTGCCACGGAGCTTGGCTTGGTACGACCCTGACGGGTCAGACCGCTACCGGCAGTACCGGATCGCCCTTCTCCTGCGGATAGTTCCAATCACCCAGATGAAGTTTGGATATCGATGCGATCGATGGGCAGGAGATCGGCCAACTCGGTCTCGGTCGTCGCGACGAGATCGAGCAGGCTGGCATAGACGTGAAGGCCAAGGCGGTTCTGGTAGGCATCCGCGAAGGCATGGCCGACCCGGGCAGCGCAATCCTTCATCGCGGTCGGTTTGAGAAAAATGTGGATCTGGGGGAGCCAGAGGAAGGGCAGATACGTCACGACAGTCTACTTGTCGGCGCCGAAACTTCCTCAGATAGGTCGCATCCGAGAAGCCAGCCGGGAAGAGCTTCAAGAACCTGCTTCGCGCTCCCTCGGCGCCGAAGTAGCTCGGCACCAATCGGTTGGCGCGCAGGAGCGTCCTCGCCCAGACCTCATCCTAGTCCTGGCCGCCTCTACCAGATGCGTGGCTCCGCCATCGACGATGATGACCCCGGTGAAGCGCGCGTCGGCGGCCACCAGGCGAAGCCGGAGCTTGCCTTGACGCACTTCGCGAACCGTCCGGATTTCCACTGATTTGGCTCCCGTGGCGCGTGGACGCGCAACCTTGACCCATATGCCCTTTTCCGGCCCACAATCGCGACACGTGGAATTGCGAGCGTCTCTGTGCCGACCGGGTGCTCGGCTCGGCCCTGGCGTTGCGGCACTGCTGTTGCGGGGGTAACGTCGCTATCGCTGAATTGTCACCGGAGCGCCCATGAACCTCGTCGCCGACCGGCTGGACCGCATCGCGCCCAGCCAGACCATCACCGTGACCGCCAAGGCGCGGGCGCTCAAGGCGGCGGGGCGCGACGTGATCGGCCTGTCCAGCGGCGAGCCGGATTTCGATACGCCGCAGAACATCAAGGACGCGGCCATCGCCGCCATCCAGCGCGGCGAGACGAAATACACCGACGTGGCGGGGACGCCGGCACTGCGCCAGGCCGTCGCCGCCAAGTTCAAGCGCGACAGCGGCATCGACTACAAGCCGGAGGAGATCATCATCGCCACCGGCGGCAAGCAGGTGATCTTCAACGCGCTGATGGCCACCATTAACCCGGGCGACGAGGCGATCATCCCGACCCCCTGCTGGGTAAGCTATCCGGACATCGTGACTCTAGCCGAGGGGACACCGGTGTTCGTGCCGTGCGGCCAGAACGCCGCGTTCAAGATGAGCGGCGAGCAACTGGAAGCCGCGATCACGCCCAAGACCAAATGGCTGATCCTGAACAACCCGTCCAACCCCACCGGCGCCGCCTACAACGCGACCGAGCTGAAGCAGATCACCGACGTACTGCTGCGGCACCCCGACATCTGGGTCTTCACCGACGATATCTACGAGAAGCTGGCCTATGACGGCTTCAAGCCGGCCACCATCCTGGAAGTCGAGCCTCGGCTGCGCGACCGGACGGTGACGATGAACGGTTGCTCGAAGGGCTATGCGATGACCGGCTGGCGCATCGGCTTCGCCGGCGCGCCTGTGCAGTTGATCAAGGCGATGGACAAGCTGCAGGGGCAGAGCACGAGCAACACGTCGAGCGTGTCGCAGGCCGCGGCCGTCGAGGCGCTGAACGGGCCGCAGGAGAGCATCCAGGGCATGGTGGATGTGTACAAGCGCCGGCGGGACATGGTTGTGAAGGCGCTGAACGAGGCGCCGGGCATCCGTTGCCACAAGCCGGAGGGGGCGTTCTACGTGTTTCCGGACGTGCATGGCTGCCTGGGCAAGACCAGCAAGGGCGGGCGGAAGATCGACAGCGACAAGGACTTCGTGGAAGCCCTGCTGGACGAGGAGGGGGTGGCCGCGGTGCATGGGGATGCCTTCATGTTCCCTGGGCATTTCAGGATCAGCTATGCGACGAACGATGCGGCCCTGGTGGAGGCTTGCGTGCGGATCAAGCGGTTTTGCGAGGGATTGCGGTAGGGCTATTTGACCGGATCAAAGCCATTTAGACGGTCACTCTACGAAGATGATGGTCATGGGTGGTGCCTCACGACGGCTCCGCCAGCAGTTGGTTCAGGCCGCGGCACATCAGGATCAGGCGACCCACATCCTCAAGCACCGTCGGGTAAATCGGCACCGCCGCAGCACGAGGATCGTGCGCAATCAAAGGCCGGAACTCGCCGACAGATTCCACGCGCTTAAGGAGACGCATAACTCCTGAGGACCACTCCTCGAATGCGCCGTCCCGATCGGGCGCGTCAATGGATGGAGGGGAGCCAAGCGCCGACCGATACGCTTCCATTGCAACCTCCCATTCGGCGCGCGTCTCGTTGGTAATGATCGCCGGAGGGACAGTCAGCGGAATGCCATGAGCCACGGGATTGCGAAGAATGCCAATACTCTTGGTTTGGCCTCCCCTCAGTCAGGGCCCCCATGCGTCGGTAGTTGGCAAGATGGTATCATACGAAAGCTGAGCATCAGTTATCGGCATCAGCCGCCTGTATCATCAGCCGGACACCTCTGCCGAGAGCGAGGCGGCCAGCGCCTCGGGCTTGGGGGCGGCGGAATCGAGCGCTTGGGCGATGGCCCCGATCCACGCCGATCGGTCGGCGAGGGCGATTGAATGGGAAGCGGCCATGGCTAACCCCATCCGCGGTGCGCTGGCCACAGGCGCTCAGTCCAGCCTGATATTCGCTGCCCGCACCACTGCCTGGTAACGCTCGATCTCGCTGCCCACCAGCCGCCCCAGCGCTTCCAGCGTCAGGGTTGAGCCCGCCATGCCGATGCCCTCCAACCGGCGCTGCTGCTCCGCCTCGCCCATCGCCATGCCGATCTCGGCGGCCAGCCGCTCGACTGTGGCGCGGTCGGTCCGCGCCGGCGCAAAGACGCCCTGCCAAACCTCCATCTCGAACCCCGCCAGCGCCGGCAGGCTGGACAGGGGCGGCACGTTGGGCATGGAGGGATGCGGCGCGGCGGAGCTGACGGCATAGCCCTTCACCCGGCCCTCCCGCACCAGCGGCGCGGTCAACGTCACCGCCAGCACCGCCAGGTCCAGCCGGCCGCCGATCAGGTCGGTCGGTATCTGCGCGGCGATCCTGTAGGGCACGTGCTCCAGCTTCGCGCCGGTGCGCCCGGCGATGATCTCGCCCAGCAGATGCAACGAGGTGCCGGTGCCGGAGGTGGCGTAGGTCAGGCCAGCGGGGCTACGCCGCGCCAGTTCGATCAGCGCGGGCAGGTCGACGGCCGGCAGGTCCGGCCGGCCAATCAGGCACAGCGGCAGCGTCGCCAGCATCGCCACCGGGGCGAAGTCGCGCTGCGGGTCGTAGCGCACCGCGGCGGGGGTCACGAACTGGGCGATGGCCATGGTGCTCTCGACCGCCACGACGAGCGTGTGGCCGTCCGGCGCCGCGCGCGCCACGCGCTCCATGCCGATGGTGCCGCCCGCGCCGGGCGCGTTCTCGATGACGACGTTCTGGCCGAGGCGGCGGGAGA
>CAXTJY010000501.1:0-3698 GCA_964244395.1 uncultured Rhodovarius sp. | reverse complement strand
GTGGCCATGCAAAAGCTGCAAGTCGGTGACGTCAGCATCACCAGCATCATCGAGCGCGACGGGCCCTGGCGCGTGGCCGAGACCATGTTCCCCGGCGCGCCCCCGGGCGCCGCGCATGCCCTGCTGCGCGAGATGGACCCGCGGACCTACGAAGCCGCCACCAGCAAGATGGTCATCACCTACCAGTCCTTCGTCGTGCGCACGCCGCAGCACGTCATCCTGGTCGATACCTGCACCGGCGAGGACAAGGGCTACCCGGCGCCGATGGACTTTCCCAAGCAGCCATGGCTCGACGGGCTGGCCGCCGAGGGGCTCACGGTGGACGATGTGGACTACGTCTTCTGCACCCACCTGCACATCGACCATTGCGGCTGGAACACGGTGCTGCGCGACGGCCGGTGGGTGCCGACCTTCCCGCGGGCCAAGTACATCTTCCACAAGAAGGAATATGCCTTCTGGGAGGCCCAGGCCGAATTGGGCCCCACCGGCAATCACAAGCCCGAAGTGTTCCTGATGAACTGCGCCCCGGTGATGGAAGCCGGCCAGGCCATCCTCGTCGATGACGATTATTCGCTGGACGACTGCATCACCATCATCCCGACGCCCGGCCATTCCCCATGCCATTGCTGCGTGAACATCGCCTCGAAGGGTGAGCGTGCGATCATCACCGGTGACCTGATGCACCACCAGTTGCAGGTGAACGAGCCGGGCTGGTCCACCATCTTCTGCGAGGACCCGGCAGCCGCGACCCAGTCGCGCCTGAAGATTTTCGGCGAGACGGCCGATACGCCCTCGATGCTCCTGCCGGTCCACTTCCCGGCGCCCACCGCCGGCCGGCTGAAGCACACGGCGGCGGGCTTCCGCTGGGCCTTCGTGGATTGACCGGGCCGGGCGGTCGGCAGCAAGCTGCGCGGAACGCCCTCAAGGAGACGCCCCGATGCTCGACCAGCCCCGCAAGACGCTGCGCATCGCCCCGATGCGCGACCGGGTCAGCCCCGCCGAATGGCAGGCCCGGGTGGACACCGCCGCCTGCTACCGGCTGACGGCGCTGTACGGCATGGACGACCTTGGCGCCAACCACATCTCCATGCGGGTGCCCGGCGAGGACACCCATTTCCTCATCAACCCCTACGGCATGATGTATGACGAGGTGACCGCCAGCTCGCTGATCAAGATCGACCTCGACGGCAACATCATCGGCAAGACCGACTTCGGGGATTTCGACTTCGGCATCAACCGCGCCGGCTTCGTCATCCACGCGGCCGTGCACCAGCACCGGCACGACGCCAACTGCGTCATCCACACCCACACCTGGCCGGGCATGGCCATCAGCTCGCTGGAATGCGGCCTGCTGCCGCTGACCCAGACGGCGATGCGCTTCGCCCAGATCAGCTACCACGACTACAATGGCGTGGTGCTGGACGTGAGCGAGCAGGAGCGCCTGGTGCGCGACCTCGGCGCCAACAACGCCATGATCCTGCGCAATCACGGCCTGCTGACCACCGGCAACACGATCGGCGAGGCGTTCAACGCCCTGCACCGGCTGGAGAAGAGCTGCATGGCCCAGCTGGCGGCGATGGCGTGCAATTCGCCGCTGGCGCAGGTGCCGCAGAAGGTGCTGGACGAGACCTATATGAACTACCAGCCGGGGACCCGGCGGCCATACGGGCTCATGGAATGGCCGGCGCTGCTGCGGCAGTTGGACCGGCGCAACCCGGGGTATGATTCCTAGAGGACGATGCCCAAGCCCCCGATCCTCGTCACCGGCGTCACCACCGGCCGCTGGGGCCGCTTCATCCTTTCCTCCGGCACCAAGCACATCGTGGCCGACGCCACCGCGCCACGCGGCGGCCCCGGCGAATCCTTCGGTGCCGGCGAGCTGGTCATGGCCTCGCTCTGCTCCTGCGCGCTGGCGCTGGTGGTCGAAGCGGCGCGTGACCGCGGCCTGCCGAAGCTCGAAGCCGCGATCGAATGCAGCTACGTCACCGACCCGGATGACCGCACCCGCATGAGCGAACTGACCGCCGTCCTTCGCGTCGCCGGCGTGGACGCCGACACCGCCCGGGCCCTGCTCGACGCCTTTATCAACATCTGCCCGATCTGGAACACGCTGGCCCGCACCACCCCGCACACATCCCGGGTCGAATTGCTGCCGGCATGAAGCAGATGCACCTGGCGGTGTTCTCCTGCGCCGGACCGGTCTCCGGCGGCCATGGCGGCTGGCGCCATCCCGATGCCGATGCGGATTTCCTCGACGCCGGTTACTACACCCGCCTCGGCGCGATGCTCGAAGCCGGCTGCTACGACATGCTGTTCATCGCCGACGTGCTGGCGGTGCCGGACCGGCTCGGCGGCTCGATGGACAGCCAGCTCCGCTACGGCGGCCTGGGGGCGCTGCGGCTGGACCCGATGGTCGTGCTGGGCATCGTCGCGGCGACGACGCGCCACATCGGCCTCGCCTGCACCATCTCCACCACCTATGCCGAGCCATACGCCGTGGCCCGCGCGCTGGCCACGCTGGACCATCTCAGCGGCGGCCGCGCGGCCTGGAACATCGTGACTTCCTTCCAGGAAGCCGAGGCCCGCAACTACAGCCGCGCGGCGCATGCCGACCGCGAGGAGCGCTACGCCCGCGCCGACGAATTCATGGAGGTCGCCTGCCGGTTATGGGACAGCTGGGAGGATGGCGCCTTGGTCCGCGACCGCCAGGCTCCGCTCTTCGCCCAGCCCAAGAAAATCCACCGCATCGACCACGGGGGCCGCTGGTTCAACGTGCAAGGGCCGCTCAACGTCTCGCGCTCGCCGCAGGGCCGCCCAGTCTTCGTCCAGGCCGGAGCGTCCGACCGCGGCCGCGACTTCGCGGCGCGCTGGGCGGAGGTGATCTTCATCACCCCGGCGTCCATCGAGGCCGCACTGGAGTTCCGCACCGACCTGCGTGCCAGGGCGACGAAATTCGGCCGCGACCCGGACGCCATCCGCGTATTGCCCGGCATCCTGCCCGTCGCCGCCGCCACCCAGGCGGAGGCCGACGTCGAAAAGGCACTGCTGGAGGCGCTGGCGCACCCCATCGCCGGCCTCTCCACCCTGGCCTACCACCTGGAGATCGACCTCTCGCTGCTGCCGCAGGATGAGGTGCTGCCGGAGCAGTCGGAGGTGCCCGGCGTGCAGGGCCACTATCGCGAGGTGGCGGAGATGACGCGCAAATCCGGCATGCCGCTGTCCAAGCTGGGCCAGCGCTACGGCGCCGGCCGCATCACGCCGCCCTTCACCGGCACCGGCCCGCATATCGCCGACAGCATGCAGCAATGGTTCGAGGCCGGCGCATGCGATGGCTTCATGCTGCAGATCCCCTATCTGCCGGGCGGGCTGGAAAGCTTCACCGCCCATGTCATTCCGGAGCTTCAGAGGCGCGGCATCTTCCGCCAGGCCTATGGCGGCCCGATGCTGCGCGACCATCTGGGGCTGGCACGGCCGGAAGCCTGACCGGCGGTCTCGATCGACCGTCCGCAGACCATCACCCTGGGCCGAACGCCATCGGCTTTGGCGCCGTTATGGCCGACCCAAGCCGGTCATCTCAACGTATCGGCGACACCGTCAGTCCGGCCGAATGCCCTTGCTGCGGATGATGTCCCGCCAAAGCCCGGCCTCACGCACCAGCCGTTCCCGCAACTCGGCCGGGCTGCCGCCACCGGGCTCCG
>CAXTJY010000500.1:811-3708 GCA_964244395.1 uncultured Rhodovarius sp. | reverse complement strand
GGCACCCAGGCGGTCCGCGCGCGGGATGACCGCGCCGCCTCCGAACGCACCCCCAACGGCAACGCCGTCTCGCTCGACGAGCAGGCGTTGCGCATCGCCGAGACCGACCAGCAGCACGCCCTGGCGATGGGGCTGCACCACAAGTACCTGGCGCTGTTCCGCACCGCGCTGGGCCGCAACGGCTGAAAGGAGACACTATGGATCTCGACCGCGCGCTCAGCATTTCGGCCGCCGGCATGGCGGCGCAATCCGCGCGCCTGCGGGTGGTGGCGGAAAACATCGCCAACCGCGACAGCACCGGCCAGTCGCCGGGCGCCGAGCCGTACCGGCGCAAGACCATCACCTTCGACAACCGGCTGGACCGGGCGCTCGGCGCCAACACGGTGCGCGTGGGGCGGGTCGGCACCGCGCCCGGCGATTTCCCGGAGCAGTTCGACCCCGGCCACCCCGCCGCCGACGCCCGCGGCTACGTCCGCCGGCCCAACGTGGACAGCCTGATCGAAACCATGGACATGCGCGAGGCGCAGCGCAGCTACAGCGCCAACCTCTCCGTGCTGGAAACCACCCGCGGCATGCTGACCCGCGCCATCGAGGCGCTGCGCTGATGCCCCTGCCCCTCATCGCCGCCCAGGTCGGCGCCGCCGGCGCGGCGGCCGCCTACCGCGCCATCCAGGGCGCCGCCGAAGGTGCCTCGGAAGGCGGCTTCGGCGCCGCCCTGCAACGCGCCGTGCAAGGCGTGGTGAACAGCCAGCGCGGCGCCGACACCGCCTCCACCCAGGCCCTGCAAGGCCAGGGCAGCGTGACAGACGTCGTCCTCGCCGTCTCCCGCGCCGAGCTGGCGTTGCAGACCGCGACGACGCTGCGCGACAAGATGGTCAGCGCCTACCAGGACGTCATGCGTCTGCCGATCTGAGTCCGAACGGACCAACCCACAGAAGGTGGAAACTTGCTCGAACAACCCGCCGCCCAGGCCATGCGCCACGCCCTATGGGTCTGCCTGCAACTCGGCGGCCCGCCGCTGGCGGCCATGCTGGTGGTCGGCGTCGCCATCTCGCTCCTCCAGGCGCTGACCCAGGTGCAGGAGGCCACCGTCTCCTTCCTGCCGAAGGTCGCGGTGATGGGCGGCGTGCTGATGTGGCTCGGCCCTTTCATGGGCCGCGTCCTGCAAGGCTGGGCGCTGCAACTCTTCGACCAGGTCGTGGCACTGGGCGGCCTGCCGTGAGCGCCGAGGACGCCGCCCTCCTCGCCACCCTGCCCGCCCTGGTCTTCCAGGCCGTGCTTCTCTTCTGCCGCCTCGGCGCCGCCGTCATGCTGCTGCCCGGCCTCGGCGAATCCGAGGTGCCCGCCACCATCCGCCTCTCCCTCGGCCTGATGCTGACCTTGCTGCTGCTGCCGCTGCTCGCCGCCGCCCTGCCCGCCCCGCCCGAGGCCATCGCCGAACTCCTGCGCCTGCTGGCCCTGGAACTGCTCGCCGGCCTCTGGCTTGGCGGCCTGGCGCGCGGCCTCATGCTGGCCCTCGCCCAGGCCGGCCAGGTGATGGGCAGCATGATCGGCATGACCTCCCCGTTGCAGGGCGACCCCTCGCTGGGCTCGCAGTCCACCGCCCTGGGCCGCGGCTTCGGCTTCGCCGCCACGGTGCTGGTGCTGGCCACCGGCCTTTACGCCCTGCCGCTGGGCGCTCTGGTCAACAGCTACACCGCGCTGCCGGCCGGCGCCCCCTTCCCCGCCGGCGCGGCCGATTCGGTGGCCGCCATGGTAACCGACAGCATGTCGCTCTCGCTGCGCCTGGCCGCCCCCTTCATCCTGGCCGGCGTGCTGTTCAACGTCGGCATGGGGCTGATCGCCCGGGTGGCGCCGCAGGTGCAGATCTTCGTCGTCGCCGCCCCGGCGCAGATCATCGCCGGGCTGGGCCTGCTCATCCTGCTGCTGCCCGCCCTGCTGACCGTGTGGCAAGGCGCCATGAGCACCGGCTTCCAGGCCCTGCCAGGACACTGACCCATGGCAGGCCAGGCCGACGAGGACAGCAAGACAGAGGCCCCCTCCGGCCGCCGCATCCAGCAGGCCCGCGCCCAGGGCCAGGTCGCGCTGAGCCGCGAGGCGGTGGGCTTCGCCACCCTGCTGGCCGCCGGCCTCGGCCTCATGACCCTGCTGCCGGGCACCCTGCGGGAGGCGTTGCTGGTGTTCCGCGGGACCCTGTCGCGCGGCCACGAACTGGGCGCACAGGCGGCGGCGCATGCCTGGCTCTGGCAATTCCTGTCGCTGGTTCTGCCCATCGCGGGCTGCACCGTGCTGGGCGCGGTGGCCGCCACGCTGCTGCAAACCCGCGGCGTGGTGGCGCTGACGCTGCTCAAGCCCAATTTCGGCAAGCTGAACCCGCTGGCCGCGCTGAAGCGCATGTTCGGCAAGGACGGGTGGCTGGAGTTCGGCAAGAGCGTCCTGAAGATAGGCCTGGTCGCCGCCGCCGTCGGCTGGGTGGCGGGCGATGTGGCCGGCCTCTCCGCCAGCCTGTCGCTGGGCGAGGCCGGGCTGCTGGCCGCCATTGGCCAGGGCACCCGCAAACTCCTCTTCGCCGCCCTGGGCATCTTCGCGCTGCTCGCCGGCGTGGACGTGCTGCTGGCCCGCCGCAAGCACATCAAGGGCCTGCGCATGACCAAACAGGAGGTGAAAGAGGAGATGAAGGAGAGCGACGGCGACCCGATGGTAAAGGCGCGCCAGCGCATGCTGCGCGAAACCCGCGGCCGCCAGCGCATGCTCTCCGCCGTGCCCACCGCCACCGTCGTCATCACCAACCCGACCCATTACGCGGTGGCGCTGCTCTACGCGCCCGAGACCTCCAGCGCCCCCAAGGTGGTGGCGAAAGGCGTGGACCTGATAGCCGCCAAAATTCGCGAGGCGGC
>CAXTJY010000500.1:0-801 GCA_964244395.1 uncultured Rhodovarius sp. | reverse complement strand
GCCACCACCAAGATCGGCCCCGTCGCGATCAGGGCAGCCGAGGCCGCCGGCGTCCCCCTCCTGCCCAACCCACCCTTGGCCCGCGCCTTGTGGCGCCTGGATGTGGACACGGAAATCCCGCCGGAGCATTGGGAAGCCGTGGCCGAGATCATCGCCTTCGTGCTCCGCAAACAGGGCGAGCCCGCCCGATGAACCGGGCCTGGCGCGAGGGCGCGCATGCCGTGCTGGCCGCACTGCGCAACGCCCACGCCCTGCTGGGCCGCGACGGCCAGGTGCGGGCGATGAACGAACCCTGCCGCCTGCTGCTGGGCCCGGCGCTGGCCACGGCGGGCGGCGGCGCCTCCTGGTTCCAGCCCGACCGCCGGGCGGATTTCGACGCCGCCCTGGCGGCCGGGCACGGCCGGCTGATGCTGTCCCTGTTCGACCCGATCGCCACGCCGCGCCACGTCGAGGTGTCCCTCTCCACCGTGAACGACGACGCGGTCCTGCTGCGCATGGTGCTGCCGCCCGAACCCGGCCCGTCCCGCGAGGAGCGCCTGGCGCTGGTCGGCCGCATGGCCGGCGGCGTGGCGCATGACTTCAACAACCTGCTGGGCATCGTGGCCGGCACGGTGGAAGCGCTGCGCCGGCCCGATGCGGATGCGGCGCAGGAGCTGGCGGTGCTGGAAGGCGTGGCGGGGCGGGGCGCCGAACTGGTGCGCCAATTGCTGGCCTTCGCCCGCCAGCAACGCATGACCCCCCGCGTGCTGTCCCTGAACGAACGCGTCGCGGCCACCGGCGCCCTGCTGCCAAGGCTGATCG
>CAXTJY010000499.1:0-3708 GCA_964244395.1 uncultured Rhodovarius sp. | reverse complement strand
TGCGCTCCGGGAACAGGGCCACGCTGTCCAGCAGCTTCCGTGCCTCGTCCAGCGCCGGGGGGTGGGTGAAGACGGGCAGGGCGAAGGTGGCTTCGGAGACGAATACGTCGCAGGTGACGGGCTCGAAGGGCGGGCAGGTGGGGTCGTGCCGGCGCTTGTAGTCGCCGGAGACGACGGCGCGGCTGCCCTGCCATTCCATCACCACCTGCGCGCTGCCCAGGCAGTGGCCGGCGGGGCGCAGGGTGACGGCGACGCCGTTCATGTCCAGCCTCTCGCCATAGCGCAACGCCTGCTGGGTGTCCCCGCTGCCGTCGCCCATGCGGGCGCGCATGACGGCCAGGGTCTCGGCCGTGGCCAGCACGGCTTGGTGGCCAGGACGGGCATGGTCGCTATGGCCGTGGGTGACGATGGCGCGCGGGACGGGGCGCGAGGCGTCGATGTAGAAATCGCCGGGTTCGCAATAGAGGCCGCTTGGGGTGACGCGGAGCCAGGTTTGGGGGTGGGGGGGCATAGCGCCAGTTATAGGGTTTGAGGAACTCTTGCCGCAGCCATCCTCTCGGAAGCTTGCGTCGGGCGCGCTGTGACCAGCTTTGGTACATCAGTACCTGAATCGATCTGCCAGACAGTGAGGATGCATGCCGCTTCGCCGCCAGGCGGAACGATATCGCAAATCAACCCATATTTCATGCCGTGCAGCGTGGCTTTGACCGAAACCACACTTCGCTCCCTGGCATGTTCGAGCAGTGCGGCCTCCAATTCCGCCGGCTGCTCAAGTTTGAAGCCGAGCCGGACGAAGAACCGGGCCTTGGGACCGCCCTCTCGATGATCCAAGTCAAGGAGGTATCGACTGATCTTGTTACAGGGTATCATCGCTCGTCGGGCGTTAGGCAGACGCATCATTCCATTCTGCGCCTTAACAACGCTATGGGTACGGTGACCACCGCCCAGTGCGGTGACTCGAACTCGACAATGCAGTCACCATGCGCCGGGTACATTTCCACGACCGCGCCCGTGGCCCCGGCAGGCATGTCCTCGCCTTCGGCCACGTGGCGCGTGAGGAGGAGCACGGAATCGAATAGCGCTATGGGAGGGGCGGATCCGGTCGCGATGATGCTTTCATCGGCGGAGTTCTCAATGTGCATCGCGGTCCTCCCTTTGGCCTCTCAAGATGGCTGGCGAACGGTGGCTAGACAACGGGCCGCGTTCGGGTGAGATGCGCTCGTGAGAACACTACCAGAACAATTCCAACATTGGTTCGCCACCCGCGGCTGGCAACCCCGCCCGCACCAGCTCGCCATGCTCGCCGCAGCTCATGACAACGTCTCCGCCCTCCTCATTGCCCCCACGGGCGGCGGCAAGACCCTCGCCGGCTTCCTGCCCAGCTTGGTTGACCTCGCCACCACTCCGCATGAAGGCCTGCACACCCTCTATATTTCCCCCCTCAAGGCGCTGGCGGTGGACATCGCCCTCAATCTCACCGCCCCGGTGGAGCAGATGGGTCTCGACATCTCCATTGAGACGCGCACCGGCGACACGCCGCAGAATCGCCGCGCCCGGCAGCGCGAAAGCCCGCCCAACATCCTGCTGACCACGCCGGAATCGCTCACCCTGCTGCTCAGCCTGACCGACGCCGACCGGCTCTTCGCCAGCCTGCGCTGCGTCGTGCTGGACGAAATCCACGCTCTCGCCGGCACCAAGCGGGGCGATCAGTTGTTCCTCTGCCTGTCCCGTCTCACCACGCTCGCCCCCAATGCGCGCCATGTCGGTCTCTCCGCCACCGTCGCTCACCCGCAAGCCCTGCGCGCGCATGTCGCGCGCGACGCCGACCCCGAAAGCGTCCGCCTCATCGAAGTCGCCGGCGGCGCGGCGCCCGAAATATCCATCCAACTCCCCGAAGGCCGCCTCCCCTGGGGCGGCCATATGGGCCTGGCTTCGTCGCCGGAGATCTACCGCCGCATCGGCAGCGCCGGCGTCACCATCGTCTTCGTCAACACCCGCGCCCAGGCCGAGCTGGTCTTCGCTGCCCTGTGGAAGCTGAACGAGGACGCACTGCCCATCGCCCTGCACCACGGCAGCCTGACCGTCGAGCAGCGCCGCCGGGTCGAGGCCGCGATGTCATCCGGCAAGCTGCGCGGCGTCGTCGCCACCGCCAGCCTCGATCTGGGCATCGACTGGGGCGCCGTCGACCAAGTGGTGCAGGTCGGCGCGCCCAAGGGCGTGTCGCGCCTGCTGCAGCGCGTCGGCCGCGCCAACCACCGCATGGACGAGCCTTCGCTCGCCATGCTGGTGCCGGCCAACCGGTTCGAGGTCATCGAATGCATGGCCTCCATCGAGGCCGTGGCCGCCGGCAAGCAGGATGGCGAGGCGCCGCGCCCCGGTGGGCTGGACGTGCTGGCCCAGCACGTCCTCGCCATGGCCTGCCATGCCCCCTTCCACCCCGACGCGCTGTACGCCGAGGTGACCCGCGCCGCGCCCTACGCCGCGCTGACCCGGCGGGACTTCGACGATGTCGTGCGCTTCGTGCAGGATGGCGGTTACGCGCTGCGCAGCTACGAACGCTTCGCCAAGCTGTTCCAGGACGCCGACGGCCTGTTCCACGTCCGCTCCAACGCCGTCATCCGCCAGCTCCGCATGAACCTCGGCACCATCGTGGAGACCCCGCTGGTCAAGGTCCGCATGCGCGGCGGCCCGTTCCTGGGCGAGGTGGAGGAATGGTTCATTTCCACACTCCGCGCCGGCGACAACTTCATCTTCGCCGGCCAGATCCTGCGCTTCGAGGCGATGGAGGGCGTCGCCGCCATGGTCTCCCGCGGTGGCGAGGGCCAGCCGCGCGTCCCCGCCTATGCCGGCAGCAAGATGCCACTGACCACCTATCTGGCCAGCGAGGTCCGCGCCATCCTGCACGACCGCAGCCGCTGGCACGCCCTGCCCGACGACGTGCGCGAGTGGCTGGGCATGCAGGAAGAACGCAGCGTGCTGCCCGCGCCGGACGAATTGCTGGTCGAGGTCTTCCCGCGCGGCGACAAGTTCTTCCTCGTCGCCTACTGCTTCGAAGGCCGGCTGGCGCACCAGACGCTGGGCATGCTGATCACCAAACGCATGGAGAAGCTCGGCTACGGCCCGCTCGGCTATGTCGGCACCGACTACGTGCTGGCGGTGTGGAGCGCCTTCGAGCCCACCGACGTGAACCCGCTCTTCGAGGAGGACATCCTGGGCGAGGAGCTGGAGGAATGGATCAATGAAAGCTCCATGCTGCGGCGCACCTTCCGCAACATCGCCACCATCGCCGGGCTGCTGGAGAAGAACCATCCGGGCCAGGAGAAGTCCGGACGCACCATGACCGTGAACGCCGACCTGATCTACGACGTGTTGCGCAAGCATGAGCCCGACCACGTGCTGCTGCGGGCCACCCGGGCCGAGGCGTCGGCGGGGCTGACCGATGTCGGTCGCATCGCCTCGCTGCTCGCCAGGGTGCGGCAGAACATCCGGCACATCCGGCTAGACAGGGTCTCGCCGCTGGCGGTGCCGGCGCTGATCGAGGAGGGGCGCGAGTGGGTGGCCGGCGGCGCCGAGGACGCCTTGTTGGCGGAGGCGGTGAGCCTGGTGCATGACGCGACCGATGGCGCCGAACGCTTCAACGAATTGCTGGCCGAGGTGACGGAGGGGCATGACCCGCGGCCGGCGCGGGAGACCGCGACGCCTACGCTC
>CAXTJY010000498.1:0-3717 GCA_964244395.1 uncultured Rhodovarius sp. | reverse complement strand
TCAACACGGCCGGCACCACCAGCAATTCGCCCAGCGCCACCGCCTGCAAGGCCAGCGCCAGCAGCAGCGCGGCGGCGCCGTAAGTGCCGATGCGGCTGTCCTTCATGATCTCCAGCACCCGCGCCGGGGTGTAGCCGCCGCCCAGCCCATCCAAGCTGTCGGCCAGGCCATCCTCATGGAAGGCGCCCGTCAGCATCAGGCCCGCCGCCAGGGCCAGCAGCGCGGCGGCGGCGGCCGGCAGGAACAGCGCCGCGAGCCACAGCAGCGCCGCCTGGATGCAGCCCACCAGCAGCCCCACGGCGGGGAACCAGCGCGCTGCATTCGTCAGATCCTCATCCCGGAAATCCTGCAGGCTGGGCACCGGGATTCGGGTGAAAAACATCACCGCCATGCGCGCCGCCCGCGCTTCGCGGCGTACAGGGCCGGGCTCACCCACGCGACACGCTGGCGGCCTCGAAGCTCGCCATCTCACGCAGCAGCGCCGCCGCCGCCTGCACCAGCGGAATGGCGAGCGCGGCGCCGCTGCCCTCGCCCAGCCGCATGCCGAGATCGAGCAGCGGCGCCACCCCAAGCCGGGGCAGCACGGCGCGATGCGCCCGCTCGGCCGAGACATGGGCGAAGATGCTGTGCTGGCGCAGCGTGGGCGCGACACGCTCGGCGGCGGCCCAGGCGGCGGTGGCGACGAAGCCGTCCACCACCACCAGCCGCCGCTCCCGCGCCGCGCGGGCCATGGCGCCGGCCATCATGGCGATCTCGAAACCGCCCAGCGCCGCCATCGGCTCAACCCCCGCATGGCGCGCCAGCCCGGCGCGGATGGCGGCGCGCTTGCGGGCCAGCCCCGCATCGTCCACCCCCGTTCCGCGCCCAACCACGGCGGCGGGGGAGAGGCCCAGCAGCGCCGCTAGCAGCGCGGCGGCTGAGGTGGTGTTGCCGATGCCCATCTCACCAAAGCCGAGCAGCCGATCGGCCTTCGGCAGGGCGCTGACCAGCGCGGCGCCGCCCCGCATGGCCGCCTGGGCGGCGGCCGCGCTCATCGCCGGGCCATGCCGGAAATCGGCGGTGCCGCGGCCCTGGCTGGCGGCCACGACGCCCGCCGGCGGCCCCTCCCAATCCACCCCGGCATCGACCACCGTCAGCGCGATGCCCTGCGCCCGGCACAGCACATTGATGGCGGCGCCGCCGGCAGCGAAGTTCCGCACCATCTGCGCCGTCACCGCGCGCGGATAGGCGGAGACCGCTGCCTCCGCCACGCCATGGTCGCCGGCAAAGACCAGCATATGCGGTTGGCCAAGCGCCGGCTTCAGGCTCCGCTGGCTGGCGGCGATCAGCGCCATCAGCGGCTCAAGCCTGCCGAGCGAGCCCGGCGGCTTGGTCTGGCCATCGATCGCGGCCTGAATCCCTGCCTGGCTCAAGGCGTGCCCGGGCATCAATCAGCCTGCCGGCGCTGTCTGGGCTACAACGGTGGAGAGATGGCCGCAGCAAGTCCGGCCCTGACGAGCAGGTGCAGGATGCTTCACGCCCGCGTGGTTCCGCCTTCGCGGACCATGCTCAATGCCCCGGATTCTGCGCCGCCAACGCCGCCTTCTGCTCCGCCGACGCTTCCTTCTGGTGCGCCGCCTGCCAGGCCTTGTAGTTCATGCCGTAAATCACCTCGCGCGCCGCCGGGGTCTCCAGCGCCACGCCCTGATCCGCCGCGGCCTCCTGATACCACCGGCTGGCGCAGTTCCGGCAGAAGCCGGCCAGGTTCATCAGGTCGATGTTCTGCACGTCCGATCGGCCGCGCAGGTGCTCGACCAGCTTGCGGAAGGCCGCCGCCTCGATGCGGTCACGCTGCTCGGGGGGCAGCGCGGCAGCCGCCCCCACGGCCAAGTCCGCCTCAGCCTGCGGCGCGGGCATTACTGCGCCGCCGCCGCGGTGAAGGCGAAGTTGTCGAAGCTGTTCTCGCTGACGCGGTGCCACTGGAACATCTCGCCGCGATAGGCCTTGTAGCTGTCCATGATCGTCTTGAAGCGGGCGTTGCGGCTGCCGAGATCGTTGATCAGTTCCTCATTGGCACGCCACGCCGCCTGCATGATCTCGCGCGGCCAGAAGCGCAGCTGGGCGCCGGCGGCGACGAGGCGGCGCAGCGCCTGCGGGTTCAGGTGGTCGTAGCGCGCCACCATGTCGCTATCCGCCTCGGCGCAGGCCACGTCCAGCGCGTGCTTGTACAGGTCCGGCAGCGCGTTGTAGGCGCGCACGTTGCTCATGAAATGCAGCCGCGCCCCCGGCTCCCAGAAGCCCGGCGCGTAGTAGAAGCGGGCCACGCGCACGTAGTTGGCCCGCTCATCGTCATGCGGGCCGACGAATTCGGCGGCGTCGATCACGCCGCGCTCCAGGCTGGGATAGATGTCGGCCGGCGCGGTCAGCACCGGCGCCGCACCCAGGCGGGTAAAGAGCTGCCCAGCCAGACCCGTGATGCGGAACTTCAGCCCATTGAGGTCCGAAACCGCCCGCATCTCGTTGCGGAACCAGCCGCCCATCTGCGCGCCGGTGTCGCCGCAGGTCTGGCCGATGATGTTGTATTCGCGGAACAGATCGGCCGCCAACGCATTGCCGCCGCCATAGCGGAACCACGCCGTCATCTGCCGCGCATTCAGCCCGAAACTCATCGCGGTGAACGGCGCGAAGGCCACGTCCTTCCCCACGTAATAATAGGCCGCGGTGTGCCCGGCCTCGATCGTGCCGGCCTGCACCGCGTCCAGCACCTGCAACCCACCCACGATCTCACCGGCCGGGAAGGTCTGGATGCGGAACTTATTGTCGGTCAGCTGCGCCACGCGCGCGGCGACGCGCTCGAAGGTGCCGTAAAGCACGTCGAAGACGCGCGGGAAGCTGCTGGCAGCGCGCCAGCGCACCTCCGGCATCGCGGTCTGCGCCAGCGCGGCGGAGGTGAGAGCGACGGGGGCGGCCGCGGCGGCGGCGCCCAGGACGAGGCGGCGATCCATGCTGTGTTCTTCCCGAACCATTTGCGTGACTGTCTAGAACCCGGCCAGAACGGCGGCAAGAACCGCCATCTGCAGCACGTTCATGATGACGGAGAGCCGGTGCATGCGCTTGAACCGCACCCCAGCCGCCGCGTCCCCCGCCTGCGATGCGTCGGACAGCCGGTTGATCGTCCTCATCAGCACCTGGCGCAGCCACAGCGCGGACAGAGCCACCGCCCCGGCCAGCCCGGCAGCCACCAGGGACAGCGGGATCAACGCCACCGAGGCGGCGGCCGAAAGCCCCAGCACATAAAGATAGTAGACCGGAAACATCCCCCGGATGAACCGCCCCGCATGCTCGGCCGGCAGCCGCGAGAAGACCAGCGGCGCCACGCAGGCGGCGAAGAACACCATGCCGCCCAGGCAGAGCGCGGTGGCGAACAGGGCGATGAAGCGCAGCAATTCCATGCGACGAAGGTGGCTGGGCTCCCGCCGCTGTCAACCGTGGCCCGTTACCCAGCCGGGTGCCTGTCCCACTGCGCATCCCGGGCCGCCACCACCCGCGCCCGTTCCTCCGCCGTGACGTCCGCCCAGGCCAGCCGGTCGTCCAGCGGCATCGGCGGCACCCCGGGCGGGCCGCGCAGGGCCAGCATCCAGCCATCGGGGCTGATCAGGAAAGGCTCGTCCTTCTTGCCCACGCCCCATGTGACGGTCCGTGGGCCGCCATCGTCATAGCCGATCTTCCAGCTGCGGG
>CAXTJY010000497.1:467-3729 GCA_964244395.1 uncultured Rhodovarius sp. | reverse complement strand
CTCAGCCAGCTCACCTTCTACGGCGCCGCCCGCTATCCGGTGGCGGACAGCTATCTCAGCCAGTTCTACCACTCCAGCGCGGCCCCCGGCCGGCCGACGATGAGCCTGAACTTCGCGCATTGCTCGGCGGCGGACGAGGCCATCGACGCCGCGCGGGGCGAGCCCGACGCCGCCCGACAGCTTGCCTTATGGGCGCAGGCACAGCGCCAGGTGCTGGAGGCGGGCTGTGCGGTGCCGCTGTTCGACCTGCGCCAGGTCTGGGTGCGCCGGGCGAATGTCGAACTCGGCTACACGCTGGAAGGTGCGCTCAATCTGGCGCCGCCCGTGACGGCGGCCACCCGTCTGCGCTAGACTGGCCCAAACCCGGAGAGTGCCATGAAAGCCGTGCTGATCACCCTGGCCGTCATCGTCGGCATCATCGTCCTGCTCGTGCTGCTGGCCATCAGCATCTACAACCGCATGGTCGCGCTGCGGCAGACCACCAACCAGGCCTGGTCGGACGTGGACGTCCAGCTCAAGCAGCGGCACGACCTCGTCCCCAACCTGGTCGAGACGGTGAAGGGCTATGCCGGCCACGAGAAATCCACACTCGACGCCGTGGTCCGCGCCCGCAACGCTGCCGTGTCCGCCCAGGGGCCGGAGGCTGCCAGCGTGGCCGAGGGCCAGCTCAACGGGGCGCTGCGCCAGCTCTTCGCCCTGACCGAGGCCTACCCCGACCTCAAGGCCAATACGGGCTTCCTGCAGCTGCAGGGCGAGCTGTCGAACCTGGAGACCAAGATCGCCGCCGCGCGCCGCTTCTTCAACAACGCGGTCGCCGAGTTCAACACCGCCATCGAGCAATTCCCGGCCGTGCTGCTGGCCGGCATGTTCGGCTTCAAGCCGCGCGCCTTCTTCGAGATCAAGGAGGAAGAGCGCGCGCTGGTCGAGGCCGCGCCCACCGTGAAGTTCTGAGCGGCCGACCGGTGGTGTCGCTGCGCCCGCTGTCAGGCTCGCCCTGATGTTCCGGGCCATCGGCCTCAGCACCCATGTCTGGAACAACAACCTGCGCGCGGTGCTGTTGCTGCTCGGCTTCCCGGTGCTGCTCGTCATCCTCGCCTTCGGCCTTTCGATGGTTTTCTCCGCGGGCGAGGACACGGTCGCGCAGGGCTTTCGCCACGCCTGGCGCTCGCTGCCGCAATTCCTGCTGGGCGCCACCATCGTCAGCCTGATCTGGTTCGCTATCGCCTGGGCGGCCAATCAAAAGATCATCGACCTCGTCTCCGGCGCTCGCCTTGTCTCTCGCGAGACCGACCGCCGGTTGTGGGACCTGATGGAGACGCTGTGCATCGCCCGGGGCGAAACCATGCCGCGGCTGGCCATCATCGACAGCCCGGCCCGCAACGCCTTTGCCGCCGGCCTCGACCGCAAAAAGGGCAGCATTACCGTGACGCGGGGCCTGGTGGAGGCGCTGCCGGACCGCGAGCTCTCGGCAGTGCTGGCGCATGAACTGACCCACATCCGCAACGGTGACGCCCGGCTGGCGGTGATCGCCGCCGTGTTCACAGGCGTGCTCACCTTGGGCTTCGACCTGATGCGCGGCCGCAGCGGCGGCGGCGTGGCCGATGCCGGCGGCACGTCGTCGGACACCAGCGGCACCTGGCGCGGCCGGCGCAGCTCCTCCGGCTCTTCGCGCGACGGCGGTCTGAACTTCGCCATCCTGGCCATCGGCCTGGTGATCGTGGTGCTGGCCGGCACGTTGTCGGTGGCGCTGCGCATGGCGCTGTCGCGCAACCGCGAATTCCTGGCCGATGCCGGCTCGGTGCAGATCACCGGTGACGCGGATGCCATGATCGCCGCGCTGCGTAAGATCGAGGGTCACGCCGAAATGGCGCTGCCCGGCCAGCTCCAGGCCATGCTGCTGGAGCATGCGGAAGGGGCAGCAGGTTGGTCGCTGTGGGCCACGCACCCGCCCATCGCGCAGCGGATCGAGACGTTGGTGCGGCTGGCGGGCGGGCGGGACCCCGGGCCGCTGGTTGAGCGGCCAGTGCCGGATGCCCCGGCCACCCACCCCACGCCCGCGCCGCCACCCTGGGGCCGCAACCTGCCGCTGCCGATTCCCGGCTTGCCGCCGGTGCTGATACCCGGCGGGCTGCCGGCGCCGGGGCCGCACCCGACGACCCCGTCGCAGGCGGCGCCTTCCGCGGCCCCTGTCGCAGCATCGGCGCCTTCGGAGCCAGCATTTCCGCCGGCGCCGGCAATCCCCCCACCTCCGGCGCGGCACTTCCCGCCGCCGCAAGCCGCCGCCGCGCCCAACAACTTCTCCGACGAAGTCGCCGCGCTGCGCGCCAAGCGGCCGCCCGAGGCGTGAGCGGCGCCAAGCCCCGCCCCCCGCTGACATCGTTGCGGGTGCTGCTGCCGCATGTCCGCCCGTATCTCGGCCGCGCCGTCGCGGCGTCCGTCGCGCTGCTGGTCGCAGCCGGGTTGTTGCTCGGGCTGGGGCAGGGGCTGCGCACCCTCATCGACCAGGGCTTCGGCACCGCATCGGCGGCCATGCTGAACACCGCGGCACTGGGCATGTTCGGCATCGTGGCCGCGCTCGGGGTGGCCACCGCCACGCGTTTCTACCTCGTCTCCTGGCTCGGCGAGCGCGTCGCGGGCGATCTGCGCCGCGCTGTCTTCGACCACATCCTGACCCTCTCGCCGGCCTATTTCGAAACCGCGCGCACCGGCGACATCCTTTCCCGCCTCACCGCCGACATCGCGGTGCTGCAATCCCTCGTCGGCACCGCCATCAGCCAGTCGCTGCGCAACATCCTGCTCGCCATCGGCGCCGCCGCCATGCTGGTCGTGACCAGCGCCAAGCTCGCGGCCATCACCCTGGTCGTCGTCCCGGTGGTCGTCGTCCCCCTCATCCTGTTCGGCCGGCGCGAGCGAAAGCTGTCCCGCAGCGCGCAGGAGCGGGTGGCCGACCTGGCGGCCACCGCCGAGGAGACCCTGAACGGCCTGCCCACCGTCCAGGCGTTCACCCACGAAGCCGCCGACCGCGCCCGCTTCTCCGCCGAGGTCGAGCGCAGCGTGGGCGCCGCGCTGCGCCGCATCGGCAGCCGCGCCGTGCTGATCCTGATCGTCATCCTGCTCGGCTTCGGCGCCATCACCTTCTCATTGTGGGTCGGCGGGCATGACGTGGTGGCCGGGCGCATGACCGGGGGCGAACTCTCCGCCTTCGTGCTCTACGCCATCCTGCTCGCCACCTCCGCCGCGGCACTCAGCGAAGTCTGGGGCG
>CAXTJY010000497.1:0-457 GCA_964244395.1 uncultured Rhodovarius sp. | reverse complement strand
CAGCGCGCCGCCGCCGCCGCCGACCGGCTGCTGGAAATCCTCTCCGAACAGCCGGCCATCGCCGCGCCGCCGCAGCCGGCCCTGCTGCCAGCCCCCGTCGGTCGCGTCGCCTTCGAGGCCGTCACCTTCCACTACCGGTCCCGCCCCGACACCTCCGCGCTGCACGATTTCTCCCTGACGCTGGAGCCCGGCGAGACGGTCGCCCTCGTCGGCCCCTCCGGCGCCGGCAAGACCACGGTGCTGCAACTGCTGCTGCGCTTCCATGACCCGCAGCAGGGCCGCGTGCTGGTGGATGGCGCGGACATCCGCGACGTGGACCCGCTGGCCCTGCGCGCCCGCCTGGGCCTGGTGGCACAGGAGCCTATGATCTTCTCGGCCAGCGTGGCGGACAACATCCGCTACGGCCGGCCCGACGCCACCGATGCGCAGGTGCTGGCCGCCGCCCGGTCGGCCGCCG
>CAXTJY010000496.1:455-3745 GCA_964244395.1 uncultured Rhodovarius sp. | reverse complement strand
ACGGGTGCAGGCGCCGCGACGGCCGGGTGGGCGGCTCGGGCCGCAGCAGCGCCACATCCTGGCCATTGATGGCGACGCGCCCGTCATCCGCCCGGCGGAAGCCCAGCAGCAGCGACAGGACGGAGCTCTTGCCCGCGCCGGACGGGCCGGCCAGCAGGATCGTCTCGCCGGCCGCGGCGCTGAATGTCAGGCCGGCCAGCGCCGGCGCCCGGTCGGCGGACGGGCGCAGCACCACCGCGTGGAACACCACCGCCACCCGCGGCGGCACCGCCTCCAGCAGCAGGCCCGGGGTGTTGGTCGTGGAGGCCAGCAACGCGGCCAGCTCGGCCGCCGCCCCACGGGCCGACTGCGCCTCGTGATAGGCCGCGGAGAATTGCCGCAGCGGCTGGAAGAAGGCCGGCACCAGCAGGATGGTCCACAGGGCCGCCACCGGATTGGGGTGATGGTCGCCCAGCAGGGCGCCGTGCCGCCAGGCCAGGTAGGCCAGGGTGAAGGCGGCCAACAATTCGAGGATGCCGCTGGACAGGAAGGCGACGCGCAGCACCTTCATGGTGCGCAGCCGCAGCTCCTCCGCCGCGGCCGCCAGGCCGCTCGCCTCGTCCTCGGCGCGGTTGAACAGCACCAGGGTGGGCAGGCCGCGCACCCGGTCGGTGAAGCGGCCGGAGAGGCGGGCCAGCGCCTCGAACTGCCGCTTGCTGGCGAGTGCCGCGCCGATGCCCGCCACCGCCATGCCCACCGGCACCAGCAGGCCCATCACCAGCAGGACCGAGGCGCTGGGCCAGTCCACCGCCGCCAGGGCGGCCATGATGGTCACCGGCACCAGCAGTGCCAGTGCAGCCGCCGGCTGCCACTTCGAGAAATAACCGTCCAGCGCCTCGATCCGCTCGACCACAAGCGTGGCCTTGTCGCCGGCGGCGCGGCCATCGGCGGGGCCCAGCGCCAGCAGCCGGCCGAACGCGGCCTGCCGCAAATGCGCCCGGGCGGCGCGTCCCACGGCGGCCTGCGCCATCTCCTGCGTCGCGGTCAGCCCTGCGGCGGCCAGCATCAGCGCCGCGGCGCCGGCGAGATCGAGCCAGCCGCCGACTGGGTAGCCCAGCAGCCCGGCCACCAGCCGGGCGAGCAGCCACGCCTGCGCCAGGCCGCACAGCGCCACGCCATACCCCAGGGCGATGGGCAGCACGGCGCGGCGCCCCAGCCGCCGGGTTTCGGCGGACAAGACGGCGCGGCCGGTGACGCCGGTGTCGGTCTTCCCCATCGGCGCCCACGATAGTCGTGCTTGGCCGGCGGTGCCAACATGCTGCTGGCGGTACCATCACCGGTGGCCCGCGACGGGCCGCCGCCCCTCCCTACCGATGCGAGCAGGTCACAGGCTCACCGAGGCGGACCGTCGCCGATGGTGTCCGCCATCCGCCTTCGCCACGCCGGCAAGCTTAGGACGAAGGTTGGCGGCTCGAACGGACCTGACCACTGCCGATCTCCGGTGCGATGCGCCCGTGGCCGCGGCTGGCGGGCGGTGGCAGGATGGGCCGATGCTGAAGCATCACGACCGCTTCCCCTACCACCCCTGGGTGGGCCGCCCGCGCTGGAGCTGGCCGAACGGCGCCAAGCTGGCGCTGTATCTGGGCGTCAACCTGGAGCACTTCGCCTTCGGCGAAGGGCTGGGTGCGGAGCTGGCGCCGGGCGGACCACAGCCCGACATCCTGAACTACGCCTGGCGCGAATACGGCAATCGGGTGGGGGCGTGGCGATTGCTGGCGCTGCTCGATGCGTGGCAACTGCCCGCCACCGTGCTGTTGAACAGCGCGATGCTGGAGCACGCGCCGCAGCTGGTCGCCGCGCACGCCGCCCGCGGGGACGAGATCGCCGGCCATGGCCGGACCAATGCCGAACGCCAATCCACCATGGCCGAAGCGGAGGAGCGGGCGCTGATTGCCGACAGCACGCGGGCCATCGAAGGGGCTGGCCTCGCCCGACCACGCGGCTGGCTCTCCCCCTGGATCGCCGAGAGCCACGTCACGCCCGACCTGCTGGCCGAGGCCGGCTACGGCTACTCGCTGAACTGGTGCCACGACGACATGCCGGTGTGGAAGAAGACGCGCGGCGGCCGCATCCTCAGCATCCCCTACCCGCAGGAGGCCAACGACATCCCCGCCATCGTCGCCCGGAAGGATGGGGCGGCGCAATTCGCCGACATGCTGGTGGCGGACCTTTGGGAGCGGCTGGACCAGGTGGCGGATGGCATCCCGCAGGTGATGGGGGTGGCGCTGCACCCTTACATCATCGGCCAACCCTACCGGATGCGGGCGCTGCGCGGCGCGCTGGCGCGCATGCTGGAGCGGCGGGATGAGGTGTGGGTCTGCACCGCCGGGGCCATCCATGACCATGTGCTGACATTGCCCGAAGGAAGTATTCCGCAATGAGAATCCTGTTGATGGCGCTGCTGCTGAGCGGTTGCGCCGCCTTCACACCGACCCAGCCGGCGCCGGGCCTGCCAGAGACGGTGCCCGCCGTGGACCTCTCCCGCTACCTCGGCACCTGGTACGAGGCGGCGCGGCTGCCGGTGGCGTTCCAGGATGGGCCCAGGCTGCGCTGCGTGGATGTGACGGCGGTGTACAGCCCGCGGCCGGATGGCGCCGTCGATGTGGTGAACACCTGCCGCAACGCGGAAGCAGGCGGGGCGATCCGCAGTGCCTCGGCGGTGGCAAGCGTGGTCCCGGGCAGCGGCAACGCGCGTTTGCGGGTGGCGTTCTTTTGGCCGTTTCATGGCGACTACTGGGTGATCGGGCTGGACCCGGAGTATCGCTGGGCGGTGGTGGGTGCACCGTCGCGGCGGGTGCTGTGGGTGCTGTCGCGCACGACGGCGATGGCGGAAGCGGATTACGCCAGGGCGGTGGACATCGCGCGCCGGCAGGGTTTCGAGGTTGGGCGGCTTATACGAACGGAGCAGTCGCCACGGTGAGCGAGGGCGACGTCCATACTGCACCGTTACTCCCGCCAAAAGTCACCTGGCCAGGGCGCCTCGTCAAAGCCGTCAGCCTTCGGAATTCGGCCGGATGACCGCGCGCTGACCGACCACGCGGCGCGTCTACCTCGCCGGCGGCTTCAAACCCTCCGCTGGACGCAGTGCGATGGATGATGCCGCTCATCGCCAGAGCCCCCGCGCCTCCAGCCACTGCTGCACCACCTCCGCTACCTGATCCGAATTCCGATCCATCATGATCATGTGGCTGTTGCCGCGAATCCCGCGCTCGGGCAAATCCACCACATCCACGCTGCCGCCCGCCGCCCGC
>CAXTJY010000496.1:0-445 GCA_964244395.1 uncultured Rhodovarius sp. | reverse complement strand
CCCGCACCGCCTCGGCGAAGCGCACGCCGTTCCCGCGAATGGTCGGCCAACGCGCGTCCTCCGCGATGTAGTCGCCATAGACCATCAGCACCGGCACGCCGGCCAGGGCCGCCACTCTCGCCGGATCGCCCACCGCTGCCGGTTCGATCAGGACGAGGGCGCGCACCAAATTCGGCCGCTCCTGCGCCGCGCGCCAGCCGAACAGGCCGGCCTGGCTGTGCGCCACCACCACGCTCGGCCCCACCCGGTCCAGCAGCGCCAGATAGGCGTCCAGGGTCAGCCCATCGGTGGTGGTGAAGCGCGGCACGTTCTGGCGGACGAACTGCTCGTAGGCCTCGACTGGGAACTGGCCGCCGGGCATCACCTCCCGCCGGGCATAGCTGGGGCCGATGCGGAAGCGTTCCCATGGGTTGTTGACGGTCAGCAGCACCGGCACGCCGCCGGT
>CAXTJY010000495.1:1505-3772 GCA_964244395.1 uncultured Rhodovarius sp. | reverse complement strand
CGCGAGCGGCTGCAACTGCTCTAAGGCGACCGCGCCGCCCTGACGGTGGCCGACAATGCACCGGCCGGCACCGTGGCCACCATCACCGTTCCCTACCAGGCCCAGCAGGCGGCGCCGCGCCGCGAGGAGAGCAAGACATGACGACACGTACCTCTGGGTGGCTGCGCGCTCTCGCCGTGCTGGCGGCAGTGTCCGGGGTGGCCGTGCTGGCTGCCCTCTGGCTGCTCGCCAACCTGCCGCTCGATCACGCCACCTTCGTCGTCGACGGGCGCGAGATCGCCTGGCGCGGATTCGACGCACCCCAGGCCGCCCTGGCTGTGCTGCTCGTCGCAGTCGCCCTGATCGTGGGAGCGCTGGTGGTCTCGCTGATCGTGGTGCTCGCCCTGTTCGCCGCCTGCCTGGGCATCGCCATCGCCTCGCTGGCCGATGCCAAGGCGGCGCTGACCGCGTTGCAGGCGATGGGCCCGCGCTGCGTGCTGTTGACCAGCTTCGAAAGCCGGCCCGGCCATATCGGCATGGTGGCGGCCGAGGGCGGTGACTTCTGGCATCTGGAAACGCCGCTGCTGCCGCTCTCGGTCAATGGCGCCGGCGACGCCATCTGCGCCCTGTTCCTGCTGCACCGGATGCGGACCGGAAGCGCCGCCGCGGCGTTGTCCGCCGCCGCGTCGTCCGTGTTCGGGCTGCTGAAACGAACCGCGGAGGCCGGCTCGCTCGAATTGGTCACCGTGGCGGCGCAGGACGAGTTCGTGATGCCCAGCCAATCATTTTCAGCAGAGCCGGTGTGAACGCCTGATCGGTGTCGCCGTTCGTCGAAGCACCGGCTCCGTCCAGCCGCGGTCCTTCCAGAGGACCGCGCCGTGCGGGCGTTCGGCTTAACCGGGCAGGCTACCAGCCCCGGTTGTAGCCGCCGTCATAGCCGCCGCCATGCGCCCGGCGCCAGGCCCAGCGCTGCTCCCGCTCCTGCTGGATGCGGAACGCCTCCTGCCGCGCGGCCTCGGCGATGCGGGCCTCGTCGCGCTCGCGGCGCCATTCGCGGCGATGCTGCCACTCCGGTTGGCCGTCGCCCTGGCCGCCATAGCCCTGGCCTCCATAACCCTGGCCACCGTAGCCCTGGCCCCCGTAGCCCTGGCCCCCGTAGCCCTGGGCGGCGCCGTAGTACTGGGCGTTCTGCAGGGGAGAATAGGCCTGCGCCGGTGCGGCGAGGGCGGTGACGATGCCGGTGGCCAGAACGGCGGCGGCGAGAAGGGAGCGACGCATGAGACACCTCCTTGTTGATGACGAGAGGTGTAGCCAGGCGGCATGGCGCCATTCAGGTGGGATCGTGGTGATGCCGTGGCATCACCCGATCAGCTTGACGCCCACCAGCGCCAGCACGGTGATGAACAATGTGCTCGCCACCCCCAGCATCAGCGGCGCCACGCCGCGTGCCTTCAGCGCCCGCAGATCGGTCGAGAAGCCGAGCGCCGCCACACTGGCCGCCAGCATCAGCGGCACCAGGAAGCGGCTGAGCTCGACCGCTTCGCCCGGCACCAGCCCCGTGCTGCCCAGCACCACCAGCCCCAGGAAACCGAAGGCGAACCACGGCACCGGCGCCTTCACCTGCCCCGCCGACCCGCCGGCCTGCCTGGCCACCCACCAGCCCAGTGCCAGCACCGCCGGCGCCAGCAGGAAGACGCGGGCCAGCTTCATCACCGTGCCGGTCTGCGAGGAGATCGGCCCACCCGCCGCCGCCGCGCCCACCGCCTGCACCACCTCATGGATCGCGGCGCCGGACCACAGCCCGTATTCCAGCGCCGAAAGCCCCAGCGGCCCGGCCAGCACGGGGAAGATCAGCAGCGCCGCCGTGCCGCACAGGGTGATCACCGCCAGCGCATAGGTCACGTCCTCGTCCCGCCCCCGCGCCACCTGGTTGGCGGCGACGATGGCGGAGGCGCCGCAGATGGCGGTGCCCGTGCCGATGAGCTGCGACAGCGCCCGGTCCACCCCCAGCACGGCGCCGAGCCAGATGGTGAACGGCAGGGTGGCCGCCACCACAACCACCGCCAGCGCCAGCGCGCCGGGACCCAGGGCCCACAGCATTCCCAGCGTCACCTGCAGGCCCAGCAGCACGATGGCCGCCCGAAGAACAGGCCGCACCGCATAGGCCACGCCGGCCTTCAACGCCTGCGTCGGCCCCATCGCCGCGCGCCAGCCGATGCCCAAGGCCAGGGCCACCACCACCGGATTCAGCGCCGCCAGCCCGGTCGCCCGCCGTACCAGGATGGCCA
>CAXTJY010000495.1:0-1495 GCA_964244395.1 uncultured Rhodovarius sp. | reverse complement strand
CAGCGCCGCCACCGCGAAGCAGAAGCCCAGGCCCGGCGCAAGGCTGCGCAGGCGCTGCGCCAGGGGCATTGCGGTGGTGGTCGCGATGGGTGCCGCCATGTGAATCCAGGGTCTTGAGTGCCGCCGCCACCCTTCGCCCATGGCCTGCCCGCGTCAAGTTGCGTGGCGGGTGCGGCGCGGCCATGGTGGCGAAATCCCCATGGAGAGCCGCATGCTCAGACATCTCATCACACTCGCCGTCGCCCTGTTGCCCAGCCTGGCCGCCGCGCAGACGGCGCAGCCTGGGCCCACGCTCGCCGCAGTCCGCGCCCGCGACCTGCTGGTCTGCGGCACCTCCACCGGCGCCGCCGGCTTCTCGATGCCGGACAGCCGGGGCGAGTATCGCGGCATCGACAACGACGTCTGCCGCGCCATCACCGCCGCCGTGCTGGGCGACGCGGCCAAGGTGCGCTGGGTACCGCTGACCACGAATGCGCGCCTGCCGGCGCTGCAATCGGGCCAGGTGGACGTGCTGGCCCGTACGGTGACCTGGACGCATGTGCGCGACACCGCCAACGGGCTGAACTTCACCGCCATCAGCTTCTACGACGGACAGGGCTTCATGCTCCGCCGGTCCCTCGGCGTGACCCGCGCGGTCGATCTGGCCGGCGCCACCATCTGCGTGGTGGCGGGGAGCACCAACGAGTTGAACCTGGCGGATTGGGCGCGGACCAACAACATTCAGTATCAGCCGGTGGTGTTCGAGCAGAACGATGAGGCGCGGCGCAGCTATCTGGCCGGCAGATGCGATGCCTATTCCACCGATGCCAGCCAGCTAGCCGGCCTTCGCGCCAGCTTCCCCACCCCGGCCGATCACGTGATTCTGGACGACATCATCAGCAAGGAGCCGCATAGCCCCGTGGTGCGCCACGGCGACGACCAGTGGTTCGACATCGTGCGCTGGACCCTGTTCGCCCTGCTGACGGCGGAGGAGCTGGGCATCACCCAGGCCAATGTGGAAAGCTTCCTGACCAGCCCGAATCCGGAAATCCGCCGCCTGCTGGGAAATGCCGGCGACCATGGGCCGATGATGGGGTTGGACCGCCGCTGGGCGTACAACGCCATCCGGGCGGTGGGCAATTACGGCGAGATCTTCGAACGCAATTTAGGGGCGGGCAGCCAGATCGGCTTGCAGCGCGGCCTGAACGGGCTGTGGAACCGCGGCGGGCTGATGTATCCGCCGCCGATCCGTTAGTTCAGCGCAACTCCCGCTGCGGGCGACCCGGCGGCGGCTGGCGCAGCGAACGGCTCTGCGCCAGTTGCGCGGAGACCACCGAGAGCCGGTAGGGCGAATTCAGCGCCATGCTCTCCTGCTGGACGATCCAGTTCTGGCCGGGCGTCAGCCGCTGCTGCGCTGTGGCACTGGTCTCCCAGGTGGCGGCGGAGGATGCCTGCGCGGCCGAGCCGACCTGCTGCGCCGGGGCGGCCCCGATGCCGGCGGCCAGGGCCAGTGCGG
>CAXTJY010000494.1:0-3773 GCA_964244395.1 uncultured Rhodovarius sp. | reverse complement strand
GCCTCGGTGCCTATGGCCCCGGTGGCACCGGAGCGGTTCTCCACCACCACCGGCTGCCCCAGCCGCGCCGCGATGCGGGTGGCGAAAAGCCGGCCCGTGACGTCGGCGTTGCCGCCGGCCGCGAAGGGCACGATGAAGCGGATCGCCCGGTCCGGAAACGTGCCCTGGGCCAGCGCCGGCAGGGCGAGGAACGGCAGGGCGCGACGCGGCATCCCGACCAGGCGCTGAGCACCGTTCATGCCCAGTAGGGCGGGAAGGCGTCGTCCTTCTGCTCGGCTTCCAGCAGCCGCAACAGCGCGTGCCATTCCAGCACACCGTATGGCCGGCGGGTGCCGGGCTGATACAGATGCGCGGTCTTCTGCAGGATGTCCTCACCGGGCATGGTCAGCTCGGTCCGCGCCGCCATCGCATCCACCTGGGCGCGGCAGGCACCCTCCAACTGGTACATGGTGTTGAACGCCTGCGGCAGGCTGGCGCCACAGGTCAGCAGGCCGTGGTTGCGCATGATCATGGCGTCGTGCTCGCCCAGATCGGCCACGATGCTCTCGCGTTCGGCCAGGTCCACCGCGGGTCCGTAATAGTCGTGGTAGCCCAGGTGCCCGACGAACCGCATGGTCGTCTGCGTCAGCGGCAGCAGGCCGCATTTCATGCTGGCCACCGCCATTCCCGCCCGCGTGTGGGTGTGGATCACCGCTGCCACACCTGGCCGGGCCATGTGGATGGCGCCGTGGATGACATAGCCGGATTTGTTGATGCCGTAGTCGGTATCCGGCTTGCTGATGATGTTGCCTTCGACATCGATCTTGGCCAGCGAGGTCGCGGTGATCTCCTTGTACAGCAGCCCGTACAGGTTGATCAGCAAATGCTCGGTGCCGGGGATGCGCAGCGTGATGTGGTTGTAGATCATGTCGGTCATGCCGAAGCGATCCATCAGCCTGTAGCAGGCCGCCAGTTCGCATCTGGCCTGCCACTCGGTGGCGCTGACTTCGTCGCGGATGCTCGGCCAGGCCGTGCCGTAGTTCGGTGCCATCACGTCCATGGTGTCAGGCTCCTGTGAAAGCGGGTTTGCGTTTTTCCATGAAGGCCTTGCGGCCCTCGGCGTAGTCGGCGCTGTTGAAGCAGGCGTCGGTCGCGGCATCGATGGCGGCGATGTCCGGCTTGTCTTCCAGCACCGCCCGCACCGTGCGCTTGTTGGCCAGCAGCGACAGCGGCGCGTTGATGGCGAGCTGCGCGGTGATCTTGCCGACGACGTGATCGAGCTGATCCGCCGGCACCAGCTTGTTGATCAGGCCGAAATGCAACGCGTCGGTCGCCGGGAACCGGTCGCCAGTCATCAGGATCATATGCGCGTTGGAAGGGCCGACCAGCGCCACCAGATTGCCCACCATGTCGTAGCTGTAGGCGATGCCGAGGCGGGCTGCGGGGATGCCGAACTCGCTGCCCTCGCCGGCGATGCGCATGTCGCAGGACATGGCGATGCCCAGGCCACCGCCCATGCAGAAGCCCTGGATCTTGGCGATGACGGGCTTGGGGAAGTTGGCCAGCTTCTCGCGCCCGCCCAGGGTGAGGCGACCGTATTCCTTCTGCGCGTCGGCGTCGGAGCGGCTTTTCTCAAACTGGCTGATGTCCGCGCCCGAAACGAAGGCCTTGCCGCCGGCGCCTTCCAGCACGACGCAGCGCACCGTCGCGTCCTTCTCGAATACGTCCAGCGCGGCGGCCATGCCGTCCCACATCGGGATGGACATGGCGTTGCGCTTCTCCGGCTGGTTGAACACCACCGTGCCCACGCCGTCCTTGATGCTGGCGAGGATTTTGCCGTCTGCGAATTCCACTTGAAAACTCCTAAAGAACGTTTGTTCAACTTGGTATTCTGATCATCCAGTCCCGCGGAGGCCCTGGAAAGCGCGCCCGATACAGTTCTTGAAAGTAGGGCCTGTTATCATCCGTCGCGGTCAAATTTTCCCGGGCCAACCTGGCCATTTCGTCGATGGTCAGGTCGCCCAAATCCGGATGATTTACGAGACCACTCGCCGAGAGCGACACCGCAGCTCCCACAACCAAGCAAAAAGCCTCGGCAATCCGCCCGCGGGGATAGAACGTCAGCCAAACTGTCATTCCCGCGGCAGCGCCACCAGGACCGAACAACTCCGGGAACCTGTCGGCATGGTCCGTACTTACCTCCAGATCCATTGCCGCCCCGGTCTCGTGCCCTTGCAGTACTGCAAGCTCGTCCGTATCCCATCGATCCCAGCGAAACCCCGAAGGCAACGACAGCTCAAAGCCCAGCCGCGCGGCAGCTGCCTTCACATCCACCGATGCAAGGGTCGCTGCATCCTGTACCGCAATGAAGAAATCGATAGGCACTGGTTACCGCTCCCCTCGGGACACGTCAGCGACCGAGTGCGCCCGCGTCGCGCAACTCCGCAATCTCGTTCGCGGTGTAGCCGGCCTCCGCCAGAATCTCGTCTGCATGCTCGCCCAGCGCCGGCACCGGCCGCGTCACCCCCGGCTTCAGCCCTTCGATGTTCAACGGCGTGCGCACGACGCCCGCCATGCCCAACCGGTCATGCGGCACCTGCCAGGACATCGCCAGGTGCTGCACCTGCGGGTCCTCGAACACCTCGCGGATGTCGTTGATCGGGCCGCAGGGGATGCCGGCCTGTTCCAGGCGTTCGATCCACCATTCGGAGGGGTGCTGCCGCGTCTCCTCGGAGATCGCGGCGTTCAGCGCCGCGCGGTCCTTGGTGCGCCCGGTGGGCGTGGCCCAGGCCGGGTTCTCCAGCCAGTCCTCGCGCCCGGCCGCGCGGGCAAAGACCTCCCACAGCTTCGGCGATGACGCCGCGATGTTGATCGGCTTGTCGGCGGCCGGGAACACCCCCATCGGCGTGTTGACGGGGTGGTCGTTGCCGGCCTGGCCCGCCACCTCGCCATCCATCAGCCAGCGCGTGGCCTGGAAATCGAGCATGAAGACCTGCGCCTCCAGCAGCGAGGTGTGCACCCAACGCCCTCGCCCCGTGCGCGTGCGCTCGTACAGCGCCATCATCACGCCCAGCGCCAGCAGATTGCCGGCAGTGAGGTCGTCGATCGGGATACCGACGCGCATCGGTCCGCCGCCCGGCGCGCCGGTGATCGACATCAACCCGCCAAGCCCCTGGGCGATTTGGTCCACGCCGCCCCTGGCGGAATACGGCCCGGTCTGCCCGAAGCCCGAGATGCTGGCATAGACCAGGCGCGGGTTCAGCGCCGTCAGCGTCTCCGGGTCGATCTTCAGCCGGTGCTTCACCTGCACCCGCATGTTCTCGACCACCACATCGGCCGTCGTCGCCAGCTTGAGAAATGCCGCGTGCCCTTCTGGATGCTTGAGGTCGAGCGCGATGCCGCGCTTGTTGCGGTGCAGGTTGGTGCTGTCGAACCCGTCCCGCGCGCCGCCGAACCCGTCATTGTTGCCCGGCGGCTCGACGCGGATGACATCGGCCCCCCAATCCGCCAAATGCCGCACGCAGGTCGGGCCCGCCCGGGCAAGGGTCAGATCCAGCACCTTGAGGCCGGCGAGGGGCAACGTTTCCATCGCCGGCAGTCAAGCGCGCGGCGAGGCCTTTGCCAAGGCGATGGCTTCCAGGACGGGCGGAAGTTCACCGATGTGGTTGGCCAGCAGCAGCACCAGCTTGGCGTCCAGCTTGCGCGAGAGCTCGGGCGGGAGGTCTCGATGCGCGTCCATCAGCGCGGCGTAGAGCGCGTCGGGGTCGGCCAGTCGGGGCTCGGTGTTGACGCGG
>CAXTJY010000493.1:1340-3781 GCA_964244395.1 uncultured Rhodovarius sp. | reverse complement strand
GCATTCAGCCCAGGCTTGGCCGCGTCTTCACCACGCTGGGCTGCGTCGTCATGCCGGCAGCCCAGACGGCCAGCTTGGGATGTGCCGCGAGCGCCGCCGCCCCGGGCGGCGTCATGCCGATGTATTCGACGATGGGCAGCAGGAAGAGGTCGGCCAGGCTGAGCCCGCCGCCGCACAGGCTGTCGCCGCCCACCGCCAGCTTCTCGATCTCGCCCAGCACCTGGGTGCCGCGAGCCAGCCCCTGGTCGGCCACCGCCTGGTCCGGCGTGCCGCCCTGCATCGGAACGATGGCGAGCTGCCAGAAGAGCTGGCCGATCAGCGCGCCGTAGCCGTAGGAGTCCAGCACGGCGCAGATCTGCGTCATCCGCGCCCGCGCCTTTGGGTCGCTCGGCTGCAGCGCCGGGCCGGGAAAGGCCTCGTCCACATAGCGGATGATGGCGAAGGTCTCGTAGAGCATGAAGCCGTCATGCTCGAAGGCCGGCACCTTGCCGAAGGGCTGCCGCGCCAGATGCTCCGGCGTGGTGTTAGCGCCGGTCAGGATGTCCACCTCGGCCAGATCGTAGGCGACGCCCTTCTCCTCCAGCGCAAGGCGGGCAGTGCGGGCATAGGTGCTGTAGGCAGGGCCGTGCAGGGTGACGGTCATCGTGCTTCTCCCAGGAGCGGTCGCGACGCGGCCGGTATGGGCCGGGGCGGCGACACTAAGCTGCATCCTAGCGTGCTCACCGGCTCGCTGACAGGCGGGCTGCCAGCCGGGACGGGCGGTGGGGAGCGGCGGCGGCGCTGTGAGGCATGCGGCGCCGGCGCGCTGGCCGCTGTCACATTTACCGAAACCTCGACAGCCCCGCTCACGTTCAGCCGCTATGAAACACATCGCCCCTCTCCTGCTGCTGGCCGCCCTGTCTGCCTGTGGGGAAGGCGAGGCCTCCAGCCGGGCCGCTGCGGACCCCCGGCCAGAGGCCGCGCGCGCCGTGGCCGACGCGGCGCTTCGGGCCCGGGTGCGCACGGCGGAACAGCGCGGCGTGCAGGTCTTCAGCCAGGCGCTGCCGGACAGCATGGTGGTGTGCGGCCGCGCCCGCGCCGGCAACACCGAAGCCTATGCGCCCTACGTCGCGATCATCGGGTTCGAAGGCACGGCCGCGCGGGTGGCCAGCTTCCAGCTCGGCAGCACGGGGCCAGAGGCCTCGCGCGTCTTTGTCGAGATGGTGGATCGCTGCTTTGAGGGCGGCGGGCCCACCACCGCACGCGCCGTGGCCCGCGCCGTGCCGCCACTGCCCACCAATCCCGTGCCCGAGACACCCGTGGCCCAGGTTGAAACGCCGGCCGCCCCGGCCGCGACACGCTTCGTCACGGCGCGCACCGGCGCGAATATCCGCAATTCCGCGGGTGGTGGCGAGGTCATCCGGTCCCTGCCGGCCGGCGGCCGCATGGAGGTCGTGAGCCAGAACGGAAGCTGGTATCAGGTAGGCCAAGCCGGCAATGCGGTCGGTTGGGTGCACGCCTCGGTCGTCGATGCGGCGCCGGTGCAAGTCGCCGAAAGCCGTTAGCCCGCCAGCGCCAGCCTGATCGCGGCGAGCGCGTCAGCCAACTTTTCGCCGTCCGGCCCGCCGGCCTGGGCCATGCCGGGTTTGCCCCCGCCGCCTTTCCCACCCACAGCCGCGGCCGCTGCGCGCGCCAGCGGCACGGCATCCGCCCCCGGCCCGGCCACGCCGACCACGATGCTGGCCTTGCCGCCTTCGTTGCTGGCCAAAGCCACGACATCCGTCGTGCCGCCTTTCAGGATCGCCTCGGCGATACCCCGTAGGTCCCTCGCCGGCGTATCACCCATCTCCCGCAGTGCCACGCGCAGGCCGCCGATCTGCTCCACCTCGGCCGCCGCCCCGCCGGTGGCAAGTTTCTTGCGCAATTCCGCCACGTCGCGCTCCAGCTTGCGGCGCTCCTCCATCAGGGTGGCGATGCGGGCGGGCAGCTCGGACGGGTTGACCTTCAGCACCGCGGCGGCCTCGCGCAGTTGTCCGATCGCCTCGTCGACCACGGCCAGGGCAGAGGCACCAGTCACCGCCTCGACCCGGCGGATGCCCGCCGCCACGCCGCCCTCACCTACGATGCGGAACAGGCCGATGTCGCCGGTGCGCGCGACATGCGTTCCGCCACACAGCTCGACCGAAAACGCCTTGTCTCCGTCGCGGCCCATCGAGACCACCCGCACCTCGTCGCCATACTTTTCCCCGAACAGCGCCATGGCGCCCTCCGCCACCGCGGCCTCCGGCGTCATCAGCCGGGTCGTCACCACGGCATTCTCGCGGATGCGGGCGTTCACCTCGGCTTCCACCTGCGCCAGCTCCGCCGGCTCCATCGGTTTGTTGTGGCTGACGTCGAAGCGCAGCCGGTCCGGCGCATTGAGGCTGCCTTTTTGGGCGACGTGGGTGCCGAGCCGGCGGCGG
>CAXTJY010000493.1:0-1330 GCA_964244395.1 uncultured Rhodovarius sp. | reverse complement strand
CCAGTTCATCGTCTGTAACCTTTGCGAAATGCGAAAAGTCAAACCGCAGGTAATCCGCATTTACCAACGACCCTTTCTGGTTGACATGGCTGCCCAGCACCTGCTTCATGGCGGCATGCAGCAAGTGCGTGGCGCTGTGGTGCGCCTGAATAGCGCCACGCCGCGCATGGTCCACCGTCGCCACGACTGCCTGGCCGGGGCGCGGATGCCCGGCCTCGACCACGCCGGAATGGATGAACAGGCCGAGCTTTTTCTGGGTGTCGCGCACCACGATGCGCAGCCCGTCCGGCCCGGTGATGACGCCGGCATCGCCGACCTGGCCACCGCTCTCCGCATAGAACGGCGTCTGGTTCAACACGATCTGAACCTCCGTGCCGGGGACGGCGGAGATCGCCTCCACCCCGCCTGCGACCAGCGCGACCAGCTCGCCCTCCGCCTGCTCGGTGCCGTAGCCGAGGAATTCAGAGGCGCCGACGCGCTCCTTGATGTCGAACCACAGACTTTCGGTGGCGGCCTCGCCGGTGCCGGCCCAGGCGGCGCGGGCGCGGGTTTTCTGTTCCGCCATGGCAGCGTTGAAGCCGTCGATGTCCACCTTCTTGCCCTCGGCGCGCAGCGCGTCCTGGGTCAGGTCCAGGCCACGTTCGAGCAGGCCGCGGAACTTTTGCTCCTCCAGCTTCAGCGTCTCGGTGATGAGCGCGGCGGCACGGCCGAGCTCGGGGTAGGCCACGCCCATCTGCCGCTCCAGCGCCGGGAAAAGCCGGGCCAGCAATGGCTCCTTGGTACCCATCATATGGGCGTGGCGCATGGCGCGGCGCAGGATCCGGCGCAGGACGTAGCCGCGGCCTTCGTTGCTGGGCAGCACGCCGTCTGCCAGCAGGAAGGAGCCAGCCCGCAGGTGGTCGGCCACCACGCGGTGGCTGATGCGGAATTCGCCATCCGGCGCTTGGCCGGTTGCGTCGGCGCTGGCCAGGATCAGCGCGCGCAGCGTGTCGGTATCGTAATTGTCGTGCACGCCCTGCAGGATGGCGGCGAAGCGTTCCAGCCCCATGCCGGTGTCGATGCTGGGGCGCGGCAGCGGGTTTCGGGTGCCCGCGGGCTCCTCCAGGAACTGCATGAAGACCAGGTTCCAGATCTCGATGAACCGGTCGCCGTTTTCGTCCGGGCTGCCGGGCGGGCCGCCGAAGATCTTGTCGCCGTGGTCGTAGAAGATCTCGCTGCACGGGCCGCACGGGCCGGTGTCGCCCATGCGCCAGAAATTGTCGGAGGTCGGGATGCGGATGATGCGGCTGTCCGGCAGGCCGGCGATCTTCTTCCAGAAGACGGGCGCCTC
>CAXTJY010000492.1:0-3783 GCA_964244395.1 uncultured Rhodovarius sp. | reverse complement strand
CCGGCACCACCTCGTGCCTGATCCCGGCGCGGGAGAGCGCCGCAGCCTCCTCGCCGCCGCGGCCGAAGACGAAGGGGTCGCCGCCCTTCAGCCGCACTACCCGCTTGCCCTCTCGCGCCAGGCGCACCAGCAGGGCGTTGATGTCCTCCTGCCGCATGCAGTGATTGGCGCGCTGCTTGCCGACGAAGATGCGTTCGGCGTCACGCCGCGCCATGTCCAGCACCGCCTCGCCGACCAGCCGGTCGTGGACGATGACGTCGGCCTCGCCGAGAAGGCGCAGGGCGCGCAGCGTCAGCAGATCGGGCGCGCCGGGGCCGCCGCCGACCAGGTGGACCATCCCGGCCGGGCGCGCCTCACTGCGGTCCAACGCGGCCTGGAAGGCGGCCTCTGCTTCGGGCTGCCGCCCGGCCAGGGCCAGATCGGCGGCGGGGCCGGTGAAAGCCTGTTCCAGAAACGCGCGCCGCGCCGGCAGCGCCGGCAGCCTGGCCCGCACCGCCGCCTGGAAGCGCGCGCCCAACGCCGCCACCTGGCCGATCAGCGGCGGCAGCACGGCCTCGATCTTCTGGCGGATCATCCGCGCCAGCACCGGCGCGGCGCCGCCGGTGGAGACGGCGACCGTGATGTCATCGCGCTCGATGACCGCCGGCATGATGAAGCTGCACAGCTCCGGCCGATCGACGATGTTGACCGGGATGCCGCGACCCTGCGCCGCCTCGCTCAGCGCCTGCAAATCGGCCTCGGCCGCGTCGGCGCCGATGGCCAGCGCCACGCCGTCCAGCAACCCGGGGATGAACGCCGCTTCCTGCCGGATCACCGCCCCGGCACGGCGCAGCGGCCCGGCCTTGCGGTCGGCCACCTCGCCCAGGCCCAGCAGCAGGACGGTGCGGCCCTCCAGCTTCAGGAAGGCGGGGAAGTGATGCATCAGGCGGGTTCCTGAACCGGAGCCGCGGCACATAGGCTCGCGATCTCCGGACGGCAAGAACCGCAGCCTGTGCCGGCCTTCGTGGCCTCACCCACATCCAGCCCGGCCAGGATCGCCGCCTCGATGCGGGCGCGCGATACGCCGTGGCAGATGCAGATGGTGGGCGAGGGCGGCGGCCCGTCGCTCGGCCGCCCAGCCAGCAAGGACCGGCGGGCCGCGCTGCCGATGGCCGGCAGGGCGAAGAGCGAGGCCAGCCAGCTGCGCGGCGGCAGGGCGTGGTCGGGCCCGACGAAGAACACGGCCAGCAGCCGTCCCTGCCGCAACAGCGCCGCGCGGTGCAGGCCGGTGGCGGCATCGTCGAGCGCAATCCAGGTTGCGTCGGGCTCGGCAAGCGCCTCCCGAAGGGCCGCGATCGGCGGGGTGCCCAGGCCTGCCAGTTCCTGGCGGGAAACCCCGCCTTCCAGCGGCACGCGAGCTTGCCAGGCGACTTCGATGGGCGGGTGCCGTGAGTGGTGGGCTGGCTCGACCCGGTGAGCTCCCGACAATTGTTCCCCGGCGACGGGGAAATGGTTGGCCATGACGGTGGGCAGCGCGCGATGGCTGAGGACAAAACCGTGCCAGTCGGCGGCGAAGGGTTCCAGCGCAACAGGGGTGTGCTTCAGTTCTGGCTGGCCGCTGACCGGATCGACATGCGGGTTCACCGCTGCATTGATGCGGGCGCCGGCGGCCCACACGTCGGTCCAATGCATCGGCGCGAAGACCTGGCCGCGCTGCTGCGCGGTGTCGTGCCGCAGGCGCAGCACGGCGGCGCCGAAGGGGCTGGCCACGCGCACCAGGGCGCCGTCAGGGGCCGGCGCGTCATCGGGGTGGGCATGCAGCAGCGGTTCGGGCGAATGCGCCATCAGCCGCGGCACGGGCCCGGTGCGGGTCATGGTATGCCACTGGTCGCGCAGCCGGCCGGTGTTCAGCACCAGCGGGTGTGCGGCGTCGGGCGCCTGCGCCGGCGCGCGGTACGGGGTGGCGACGAAGCGCTGGATGGGTGGGGCGATTCGACCACCCGTCTCGCCGCGGCGAGCCACCGGCCAGCGGGTGGGCGGCATCGCCTGGTACTCGGCGTCGGTCAGGTCGGCCAGGCCGGAGATGTCGAACTGCCGCACCGAGGGCCGGGCCAGGCCGGTGGTGGCGGCGTGTTCGCGGAAGATGGCGGCGGCGTTCGGCCAGGCGAAGGATTCGCCCCAGCCCAGCCGCGCGGCCACCTGGGCGATGATCCACCAATCCGGCCGCGCCTCGCCCGATGGCGGCAGGAAGGCGCGCTGCCGGGTGATGACGCGCTCGCTGTTGGTGACGGTGCCGTCCTTCTCGCCCCAGCCCAGCGCCGGCAGGCGGATGCGGGCGCGGCGCATGGTGTCGCTGTCGGCCACGCAGTCGCTGGCGATGAGGGTGGGGATGCGGGCCATGGCGCGGCGCACATCGTCGGACGCCGGCAGCGACACGGCGGGGTTGGTGGCCATCACCCACATCGCGCCGATGCGGCCCTCGCCGGCGGCACGGAACATCTCCACGGCCTTGAGGCCGGGTGCGGCGGCGAGGTTGGGGGCACGCCAGAAGGCGGCCAGCGCCTCGGCCTCGCCCGGTCGGTCCCATTCCAGATGGCCGGCCAGCATGTTGGAGAGCGCGCCGGTCTCCCGCCCGCCCATGGCGTTGGGCTGACCGGTGATGCTGAACGGCCCGCCGCCGGGCCAGCCCACGCTGCCGTGCAGGATGTGGCAATTGATGATGGCGTTGGCCTTGTCTGCCCCGGCCGTCGACTGGTTGGCGCCCTGGCTGAACAGGGTGACGGTGCGCGGCGTGGCGGCGAACCATTCGAAGAACTTTTGCGTGTCCGCCGCGTCCAGGCCGGTGTCCCCGCCGACGGCGGCCAGCGCGGCTTCCAGCCCTGGCTTGTCGCTGCCGAAGCCAGCGCCGGCCAGGTGGCGCAGCAGCGCGTTGAACAGTGCAACGTCGGCGCCGGGGCGGATCGGCAGATGCAAATCCGCGCCCTCGCAGGAAGCGGTGCGGCGCGGGTCAATCACCACGATCCGCTTGCCGGCGCGCAGGGCCTGGATGCGCTGGAACAGCACGGGGTGGCACCAGGCCAGGTTGCTGCCGACGAGCACGATCAGCTCGGCCTGTTCCAAATCTTCATAGGTGCAGGGGACGATATCCTCGCCGAAGGCGCGCTTATGGCCGGCGACGGCGGACGCCATGCACAGCCGCGAATTGGTGTCGATGTTGCCGGTGCCCAGGAAGCCCTTGGCGAATTTGTTGGCGACGTAATAATCCTCGGTCAGCAACTGGCCGGAGACGTACAGCGCGGTGCCGTCCGGCCCCAGGCTGGCGCGGGCGGCGGCGAAGGCCTCGGCCACCGCGTCCAGCGCTAAGTCCCAGCTGGCACGCTTGCCGTCGACTTCGGGGAAAAGCTGCCGGTTCGGCAGGTCGGTGGTCTCGGCCAGGGCGGTGCCCTTGCTGCACAGCCGGCCGAAATTGGCGGGGTGGGCGGTGTCCCCCGCCACCGGGGCGCCCGGCGTGGCGAGAACACCGCAGCCGACGCCGCAATACGGGCAGGTGGTGCGGGTGGCTTCGGCCACGGGCGTCGCGTCGGATGACTGGCCGGACGAGCCACCGGCCGGTGCGGCGAGGTGCGGCCCTGCCATGCCGCTCAATACACGTCGCGCTGGTAGCGATTGGCCTTGGCTAGGCCGTTCAGCCACGCCTTGGCGGCGGCGGCATCCATCCCGCCTTGCGTCACCGCCACCTCGCGCAGCGCCGCATCGACGTCCTTGGCCATCCGCAGCGCATCGCCACAGACGTAGAAATGCGCG
>CAXTJY010000491.1:0-3796 GCA_964244395.1 uncultured Rhodovarius sp. | reverse complement strand
TCCCCTGGAGGAAGAGCTGCTGGTGCTGGCCTCCAACGAATTCCTCGACGCCGATTACTTGGCCATCATCGATGGATTCCGGGCGAAGGGCGCCGACGCGGGGACCGTCATATTCTCGTCGGTGCATCCGCGCTACTCTTTCGCCCGGCTGGACGAGGCCGGCCAGGTCATCCAGGTGGCGCAGAAGGAGCCTATCAGCCGGCATGCGATGGCGGGCTTCCACTGGTTTCGCCGCGCCGGTGATTTCCTGGAGGCTGTGGTGGACATGATCACCAAGGACGCCGCGGTCGATGGCGTGTTCTACGTGGCGCCCGCCTTTAACGAGATGGTATTGCGACAGAAAGTGATCTTGGTTCACCCTGTCGAGCCGCAGGCCTATCGCCCGCTCAAGACGCAGCGTCAGGTGGAAAGCTTCGAAGCGGGGAAACGCGGCTGATGCGGCACGGCCGGCTGGATGACATGATCAAGGGCTGGTTCGTCGGCCAGTTCAGCCCGACGCTGCTCGCTACCGAGGCATGCGAAGTGGCGGTGAAGCACTACAAGGCAGGCGAGCATGAGGGTCTGCATCATCATCGCGTCGCCACCGAGGTGACACTGGTGCTTTCGGGTCGGGTGTGGATGGCCGGGCGCGAATGGGAGGCCGGCGACATCATCGTGCTGGAACCGCACGAGGCCTCGGAATTCACCGCGATCACCGATGCGACCAATGTGGTGGTGAAGGTGCCCGGCGCGCGGGATGACAAATACCCCGGGGGCAACCCCACCGTCTGAGCATTCAGCTAAGCGGCTGCTGGCTCAAAGTTAAAAGAGCCGCAGCCCGCCCTGGAAGGTGCCGCCGCGTGGGCGCTGGATGATGGGCGTCTCGCCCTCGGTCGGGTCGCGCCCCAGGGCAGCGTTCTCGCGCAGCCGCTGCTGCTCGCGGGCGGGATCGACGGGAGTGCCCGGCTCACCAGCGCCGCGCCAGAACATCAGCCGTTCCGCCAGGTTTCGATCAGGGGCGTTCAGGCGAAGCGCCTCGTTGTCGATGCGGGTGCGGATGTCGCCTGGCGCGTTGCGGCCGCTGGCGGCGAGCAGGGCCCGCTCACCGGCGCCGGCGGGGCCAGCGGGGCGGCTGAGCGCGGCGCCGGGTGTCAAAGTCGCCTCCGCCTGCTGCCGCACGCTGACCTCCTGCGGCCGGATGGCGCCGGGCCGGGGCGGCGGCAGGTTGCCCAGCGAGGGCGGCATGGAGAGCGGCGCGCGGGTGGTGACCTGGAATTCGTCCGGCGCGTCGCGGGTGAAGCCGAAGGTGCGCGCGGTATCGGCGCCGCAGGCCGCCAGCAGCGCCAGGGGAATCAGGAGTGCGAACGGTTTCATGTTCATGGCGCCTGCCTACTCTTGGCGTTGGGCCGAAACAAGGCGTCAATAATCAGCAAGCTTACGCCCACCACGATTCCCGCGTCTGCCACATTGAACACATACCAGTGCCAGCCACCGGCATACGCATCCACGAAATCGACCACTGCGCCGAAGCGGAACCGGTCGATGACGTTGCCGATGGCGCCACCGATGACCATGCCAAGCGCCGCCGCGATCAGGCCGTTCTCGGCTCGCCAGAGCCAGCGCAGCAATATTACCGCGATGACGGCGGCGAGCCCCGCCAGGATGAACTGGTTCCATTGGCTGTCGCCGGAGAGGAGGCCGAAGGTGACGCCGCGGTTCCAGACCATGGTGAGGTCCAGCCCGGCGCCGCCGACCTCGAACAGTGGCACGTTGCGGCGCGCGGGAAGGTCCAGTTCGTAAAGGATCCACCATTTACTGAGTTGGTCCAGCAGTAGCGTGACGGCGGCGATGAGCAGGCCGGGGCGCGCGTAATTCATTCGCTGACGACCGCAGTACAGCGCAGACACAGCCCGGTGTCGGCCGAAACTTCCGGCAGGACACGCCAGCAACGATCGCATTTCTCGCCCGGGGCGGTGTCGATGCTGACGGCCGGGTTGCCGGCCCCGAGGTCGAGGCTGCTGGTGATGCAGATTTCAGCCCAGCCTACTGCATCCAACAGCGGGAGGTCCTCCATCGCCAAGGTCAACCGCGGTTCAGCCTGCAGCGAGGCGCCGATCAACCCATTCCGGCGGGCGCCTTCCAGTGCATTGGTGACGACGCCGCGAATTCGGCGAATGCGGGCAAAACGCTCCGCAAGCGCGTCGTCGCGCCAGTCCGTCGGGATGTCCGGCCACAGCTCCAGATGCACCGAGCTGTCATCGCTGGGGACGCGGGCCAGCCAGGCCTCCTCGGCGGTGAAGCACAGTACCGGCGCCAGCCAGGTGGTGAGGCAGCGATGCAGATGGTCCAGCACGGTGCGGGCCGCCCGGCGGCGGGGTGCGTCGGCGGCGTCGCAATAGATCGAGTCCTTGCGAACGTCGAAATAGAAGGCGCTGAGGTCGTTGTTGCAGAAGCCATGCAGGTCCGGGATCAAGCCGGCCCAGTCGTAGTCGCGCGCCGCCTTGCGGAAGCGGGCGTCGAATTCGGACAGACGGTGCAGCACCCATCGTTCAAGTTCCGGCAGCTCGGCATGGGGGACCGCCTCGGCGGGGGTGAAGCCTTCCAGCGAGCCCAGAAGCCAGCGCAGCGTATTGCGGATGCGGCGGTAGATCTCCGCCTGCTGCTTCAGGATTTCCTTGCCGATGCGTAGATCCTGCGTGGTATCGGAATTCATGACCCACAGGCGCAGGATGTCGGCGCCATATTCCTTGAGCACCGTCTGCGGCTCGGTGGTGTTGCCGACCGACTTGCTCATCTTGCGGCCGTGCTCGTCCAGCACGAAGCCGTGCGTCAGAATGGCCTTGAACGGCGCCTCGCCGCGAGTGCCGATGGCCTCCAGCAGGGAGGACTGGAACCAGCCGCGATGCTGGTCCGATCCTTCCAGGTAGAGATCGGCGGGGAAAGGCAGGTTACGCGGGGCGAGGACAAAGGCGTGGGTCGAGCCGGATTCGAACCAGACATCGACGATGTCCATCGCCTGATCGTAGTCGGCGGCGTCGCGGCCGGCGGCCAGGAAACGCTGCGCAGCGCCGGGCTTGTACCAGGCATCGGCGCCCTCATCGGCAAAGGCGTCGATGATGCGGTTCATCACCGTCTGATCGCGCAGCGGCTCGCCAGACTTCTTCTCTACAAAGACCGGGATGGGCACTCCCCAGGCCCGCTGCCGGGAGATGCACCAATCGGGGCGCGTGCCGACCATCCCGCCGATGCGGTTGCGGCCGCTGTCGGGCACGAAATGCGTAGCGTCGATGGCCGCGGAGGCCTTGGCGCGGATGGCGTTGGCATCGTCCATGGCGATGAACCATTGCGGCGTGGCGCGGTAGATCACGGGCTTCTTGGAGCGCCAGGAGTGCGGATAGCTGTGCGTGATGAAGCCTTTGCCGGCCAGGGTGCCGAGGGAAGTCATCACCTCCCAGACCTTCTCATGCGCCTTGAAGACGTGGATGCCGGTGAAGCCCGGCGCCTGGACGGTGTAGGTCCCGTCATCAGCCACGCATTCCGGCACCGCGATGCCGTGGGCGCGGGCCAGGGCGAAATCCTCCTCGCCATGGCTGGGGGCGATGTGGACGATGCCGGTGCCGGCATCGTCGGTGACGTATTCGCCATCGAGCAGGGCGGCCTCGTAGTTGTAATCGCCGGCGTAGCCGCGCAGTGGCGAGGCGCAGACGGCGCCGGCGAGTTCGGTGCCGGGGAACACCCTCACCAGCGTGTGCGCTGCGATGCCGCAAGCGGCGCCAACATCCGGCAGCAGCTTCAGCGCCACGATCAACTTCGCGCC
>CAXTJY010000490.1:0-3796 GCA_964244395.1 uncultured Rhodovarius sp. | reverse complement strand
TGGCCATCCGCCGCGCGATCCTGCGCTCCAGCGTGCCGGGCTTGTAGAGGCTGAAATCATGCGCGGTGCGGCTTCGCAGAAGCTCCAGGATGCGATGCAGCTGGTCATTCGTCGCCACGGCCGGGTGGCTGACATGGCGCAGCAGCGCCGCGGGAATGTCGCGCACCGGCAGGATCGCGGCGGCGGCGCCGGTGGCGATGACGGCCCGCGGCATGCCGTCGAAGCCGGCCTCCGCAGGATCCTGCACGATGACATGGCCGCCCGCAGCCTGGATGGCGAGCGCGCCCCGCGCGCCATCGTCGCCGGTGCCGGAAAGCACCACAGCGATGGTCAGTACCCCGTGGCTGGCGGCCAGCGACGCCAGCAGGAAGTCGAACGGCAATCGGGCACCATGGCGTTGCACCGGGGGGGTTACACGCAGCGTGCCGCGCCTGACCGAAAGGGCGGTGCCTGGCGGAATGATGTAGAGATGCTCGGCCTGGACGACCATGCCTTCGGCGGCCTGCACCACCTTCAGCGGCGTATGCGTGCCCAGCAGCTCGACCAAAAGGCTTTCATGCGTGGGATCAAGATGCTGCACCAGGATGAACGCGCAGCCCGTCGATTCCGGCATGGCGTCGAGCAGGTTCCGGCATGCCTGAAGACCACCGGCGGACGCGCCGATGGCGACGATGGCTGCTATGCCTGTGCTGCGCCCTTGTTTCGCCGTGGGCATGAAATCCCTTCGCGGAACAAACGCGCCCGCTGGCGGCCTCGAGCCTAGCACACCCATGCCGAAGAGGGGGTTCTTATTCGGTTGACCCCCGCAGAACTGGATGACGAGTGCCGCCGCTTGGTCGGAAACCACGCAGCGGAATCGTGGCCTGATGACGGACGGACAGCACCGCGTACGTAGAATCCGAGCCTGTCGGAGCGAAGGGCGGCAAGGCTAAGGACTCTGTCCCCGACGCAGCCCCCCGGCCCGTTCGGCCGCCGGAAATATCCTTTGCATCATGAGGAAGCCATTCTTGAGAGCGTCTTGCCTGGTGACCGGAGACGCTCCGGGAGCGGAGTGTATGAGCCCCGCGGACGCCAGAATTCGCAGCAGGACGGCATCTGCTGCCGCGTTTCACGTGCTCGGCGCTTTGGCGAAAACCGACTGCATGTCGCGACCGGGTCGCGCGGGCGTCCTACAACGCGCGGCCGTCCAGCACGCCCCTGAAGCGGGAGCGGAATAGCCGTGCTCCTGCGCCGGTCCGGACCGAGGCTTTCGACGGTTTGGGATGACGAGGAGCCGGTTCGCGCTGAAATCTTCGGTGTCGAGCGGCTGCAGCAGCACGGCCGAAGCCTGGCGGCCGAGCAGACGGTCACCACCCGAAAGAGCCGCGGCGATCCACTGGGCCGGCGGCTGGCCGACAATGCCGCGCGGCTGCTGGAATGCTATCGCGGCATGGTGGCCATGGTCGACGACGCCCGGCCGATCACCCCTGCCGCCGAGTGGCTGATCGACAACTTCCACCTCGTGGAACGCCAGATCCGCGCGGTGCGCCTGCACCTGCCGCCGCGCTTCTATCGGCAGCTGCCCAAGCTCGTCAGCGGCCCCTTCGCGGGCTATCCGCGGGTGTTCGGCGTTGCCTGGGCCTACGTCGCGCACACCGACAGCAGCTTCAGCCCGGCGATGTTCAGCAGTTTTCTGCGCGCCTATCAGACCGCGCAGCCGCTGACGATCGGCGAGCTGTGGGCCAGTTCGATCACCTTGCGCATCGTGCTGATCGAGAACCTGCGTCGGCTCGCGCATCGCATGCTGGCCAACCGCGCTGCCCAGCAGGATGCCGACCGGATGGCCGACCGGCTGCTGGGCATCGATGGCACCGCCGAGTCCGTGTCGATAGCAATCGCGGACCTGGCGGAAGGCAGGCTGGCCGATGCCTTCGCGGTGCAGCTCGTGCACCGGCTGCGCGACCAGGACCCCTCCGTCACGCCCGCGCTGGCGTGGTTGGACAAGCGCCTGGCCAGCGCCGGGATGACGGCCGACACCGTGGTGCAGGAGATGCACCGGACGGAAGGTGCGGCCAACGTCACGGTGCGCAACATCATCACCAGCCTGCGTCTGATCGCCGACGTGAACTGGAATGAGATGTTCGAGGGCGTCAGCCCGGTGGACGACGTGCTGGCCGCCGGCAGCGACTTCCGCCGCATGGATTTCGCGACCCGCAACCTGTACCGCAGCGCCATCGAGGAGCTGGCGAGGGGCTCGGATAGCAGCGAGCTGGACATCGCCCGCAGCGCGGTGGCAGCGGCCCGGCGCGCGCCTGGTGATCCGCGCCGTTCCGACCCCGGCTACCACCTCCTGGCCAGTGGGCGGCGGGCGTTCGAGATCGAGCTGGGCTTCCGCCGGCCGTTCAGCGCGTGGCCGGGCCGGGTCAACCGCGCCTCGGGCATCGGCGGCTACGCGACCGCCGTGATGCTCGCCACCGTGTTGTTGCTGGCGCTGCCCCTGATTGTACTGGGCGCCGCCGGGTGCGGCTGGGGGTGGCTCGTGGTGCTGGCCGCGCTCGGGCTCATCCCGGCGCAGGATCTGTCGGTCGCCCTGGTCAACCGGGCCGTGGCCACCGGCTTCGGGGCCAGGCTGCTGCCCGGGCTGGAGTTGCTGGACGGCATTCCGCCCGAGCTCCGCACGATGGTGGTGGTGCCCACCCTGCTGACCTCCCTCGCCGCCATTGCCGAGCAGGTGGAGCGGCTGGAAGTCCATTGCCTGGCAAGCCCCGGCGGCTGCGTCCACTTCGCCCTGCTGACCGACTGGACGGATGCGTCAACCGAGCACGCGCCGGATGACCAGGCGCTGCTGGACGCGGCCGCCGCGGGCATCGCCGCGCTGAACCGAAAGCTCGGTCCAGGCACCGACGGCGACCGGTTCTTCCTGTTCCACCGCCGCCGCGTGTGGAACGCCGGCGAGGCGCGCTGGATGGGATGGGAGCGCAAGCGCGGCAAGCTGCACGAGCTGAACCAACTGCTGCGCGGCGCCCCGGACACCACCTATATCGAGGCCGGCGGCATTGCCCCCGGCGCGCCCCCAGGGGTCCGCTACGTCATTACGTTGGACGCCGATACCAGGCTGCCGCGCGACACGGTGGGCCGGCTGATCGGCAAGATGGCGCACCCGCTGAACCGACCGCGCATGGATGCGGCGGCCGGCAGGGTGGTCGAGGGCTATGCCGTGCTGCAGCCCCGGGTCACGCCATCGCAGTCGATCGGCACGGAAGGGTCGGTGTTCCAGCGCATCTTCTCCAGCCTCAGCGGCATCGATCCCTATGCTCTGACGGTGTCCGATGTGTATCAGGACCTGTTCGGCGAAGGCTCCTACAGCGGCAAGGGCATCTATGACGTCGATGCGTTCGAGGCCTCGCTGTCCGGCCGGGTGCCCGATTCCACGCTGCTGAGCCACGATCTGTTCGAGGGCGTCTACGCCCGCGCCGGCCTCGCTTCCGATGTCGAGGTCGTCGAGGAATTTCCGGCCCGCTACGACGTCGGCGCGCAGCGGCACCACCGCTGGGCGCGCGGCGACTGGCAGTTGCTGCCCTGGATTCTGGGCCTTGGGCCCTCGGGCTCGGCCCGCGGCAACGAGGCCATGCCGGGCATTGGCCGCTGGAAGATGATGGACAATCTGCGCCGGTCGCTTACCGCGCCGGTCACGGTGCTGGCGCTGCTCGTCGGCTGGATGCTTCCCTTCGGCCCCGCCCTGGTCTGGACCGCCTTCATCCTGACCACCATCGCGCTGCCGACGCTGGTGCCGGTGATCGGCCCGCGCGAGGCGTCG
>CAXTJY010000489.1:0-3811 GCA_964244395.1 uncultured Rhodovarius sp. | reverse complement strand
CTCTTCGGCAACGAAGCGGCACCTCGCGGCGCCCGGGGAGACGTGCAGTTCGATGGGCGCGGCTGCCGCCCGCCAGGCGTTGGAGCGGGCGGGCGTGGCCGCCAGCGCGGTCGATGCGGTGATCGTGGCGACTGCCACGCCGGACAGCACCTTCCCCGCCACCGCCGTGCGGGTACAGGCGGCGCTGGGCATCACCCAGGGCTTCGCCTTCGACGTATTGGCCGCCTGCACCGGCTTCGTCTACGCGCTGAGCGTGGCCGATGCGATGCTGCGCGCCGGCTCCGCCCGCTGCGCCCTTGTCATCGGCGCCGAGACCTATTCGCGCATCCTGGACTGGACGGACCGCGGCAGCTGCGTGCTGTTCGGCGACGGCGCCGGCGCCGTGGTGGTGCGGTCGGAGGAGGGGGAAGCGGGAGTGATCTCGACCCACCTGCACTCGGACGGCCGCCACGCCGACATCCTGCATGTCGAGGGCGGCGCCGGCAGCACCGGCGGCACCGGCCTGCTGCGGATGGCGGGGCGCGAGGTGTTCAAGCACGCCGTCACCAAGCTCGCCGGGGTGGTGGACGAGGCGCTGAAAGCCAACGGCCTGGCGCGCGCCGACATCGACTGGCTGGTGCCGCACCAGGCCAACATCCGCATCATCGACGCCATGGGCAGGAAGCTGGGCCTGCCGCCGGAGCGGGTGGTGAAGACGGTGGACCGGCATGCCAATACTTCGGCCGCGTCCGTGCCGCTGGCGTTGGCGGACGCGGTGGAGCGAGGCCAGTTCAAGGCCGGCGACCTGGTGCTGATGGAGGCCATCGGCGGCGGCCTGACCTGGGGGGCAGCGCTGGCGCGGTGGTGAGGTTCTGGGCTAACAGGTAGCCCAGGAACGCCGTCATCCGTGCCCGCATGGACGAGACGATCAAGGAAGAAGCCAGCGCGGTGCTGGCTTCGATGGGCCTCACCCCGCCCGATGCCTTCCGCATGCCGATGACCCGCATCGCTGCGGAGAAGGCCCTTCCCTTCGAGCCGCTGGTGCCGAACGAGACCACCATCGCCGCGATGCGCGAGGCGCGCGGCGGCGGCCTCAAACGATTCTCAAAGGTGGGGCGTTAATGGACGAACTGCGCGAGGAGCGTCGAGCGCACCACCCCGTTCAAACGCGACTTCAAGCGCGAGCAGAAGGGAACCATCGGCGGACCCTTGGGGATGAGCTGACCGCCATCCTCGAGCGGCTGGTGGCCGACACGCCTCGCGATCCGCGCCAGCGTGACCATGCGTTGACTGGCGACTGGTGAGACCACCGGGATTGACACGTGAAGTCTCACCTCGTGCTGATCTACCAGAAGCCGGATGCACGTACATTGCGACTGGCTCGGCTGGGATCGCACAGTGAATGGGGCCTGTAGCCTTGCGGCTCCCGACTGTTGCGCCACACTTCGCGTCACCAAGGGAGCACCAACATGAAAATCGCATGGATCACGGGCGCTGGCAGCGGCATAGGCGAGGCTTGCGCCGAAGGGCTGGCGCGGGATGGCTACACTGTCGTCCTGAGCGGTCGGCGGGCGGAACCTCTCCAGGCCGTCGCCGACCGCATCACCGCCGACGGCGGCACCGCCCATGTCCAGCCGGCTGACCTGATGGATTCCGCCGCGGCCCAGCGCGTCGCCGACTTCATCCAGAAGACCTTCGGCCGCTGCGACGTGCTCATCAACAACGCCGGCCTCAACATCACCGAGCGCAGCTGGGCCGACCTCAGGCCCGAAGGCGTTGACGCGCTGATCCACGGCAACCTCTCCTCCGCCTTCTACTGCTCTCTGGCGGTGCTGCCGATGATGCGGGCGCAAGGCGGCGGGTTGCTGCTGCACACCGCCTCGATGGCCGGCCGCTTCGTCAGCCCGCTCAGCGGCGCCGGCTACACCGCCTCCAAGCACGGCGTGGTGGCGATGAGCCATTCACTCAACATGGAGGAATGCGGCAACGGCATCCGCAGCACCGTGATGTGCCCTGGCGAGGTGCGGACGCCCATTCTCGACAAGCGGCCGAACAAGCTTTCGGAAGAGCAGCTGGCCGAGATGGTGCAGCCGGAGGATTGCGCGGCGCTGGTCAGCTTCATCGCCGCCATGCCGCCGCATGTCTGCATCAATGAGGTGCTGATCACGCCGGCTCGGAACCGGGCGTACCTTGCGGCGATGGCGCGGAAGCTGTGAACTGGCCGCCACCGCATGGCCCTTGCAGTCACCGCCGCACTCGATCCAGCGTCTCCTCGGCGCCCAGGAGATGCGCGGGTCGAACCCGCGCATGACGCCTGGATAGGCAACTGCGGCGCCACCCCAGCCCGGCGCCCCGCTGCCCGTGGACACGCGCGGCCCTTTCCTTGCTACACATGCGCAACAGCCGAGAGGACCGCTCCCCATGCGCACCCGTTATCGCATCGAACGCCGCACCCTGCTCACCGGGGGCACCGCGCTGGCCCTGACCGCCACCGGCGCCCGCGTGCCGTATGCACAGACGCTGGACCGCGTCTCGTTCCAGACCAACTGGCGCGCCCAGGCCGAGCATGGCGGGTATTACCAGGCGGTGGCGGCCGGCATCTATCGCCGGCACGGCATCGAATGCGACCTGCGCGCGGGTGGGCCGCAGCAGAACCCGGCGCAGCTCCTCCTTGCCGGCCGGGTGGACTTCATCATGTCCAACGGCTTCCAGGCGCTGAACTATGTGCGCGAGAACATCCCCTTCCTTACCATCGGATCGGTCATGCAGAAGGACCCGCAGGTGCTGATGACGCATGCCGGCAACGGCATCGAGCGGTTCGAGGACATGCGCGGCCGCCCCATCCTGGTCGGCGCCGCGGGGCGCACCACCTACTGGCCCTTCCTGCGCGCGCGTTTCGGCTTCACTGACGAACAGATCCGGCCCTACACTTTCAACATTCAGCCCTGGCTGGCCGATCGCATGGCGATCCAGCAGGGCTTCCTGTCGTCCGAGCCCTATTCGGCCCTGGCCGCCAACGTCACGCCCAAAGTCTTCCTGATCGCCGACGCCGGCTACGAAAACTACCAGACGACCATCGACGTCTCGCAGCGCATGGTGAACGAGCGCGCCGATCTGGTGCAGCGCTTCGTCAACGCCACCATCGAAGGGTGGTCGCAATACATGCGCGGTGAGAACGTCGCTGCCGCCAACGCCATGATCATTCGCGACAACCCCGAGATGGACCAGCCGCGCATCGACTACGCGGTGCGGGTGATGAACGAGCAGGGCATCGTGACCAGCGGCGACGCGCTGACCAACGGCATCGGCGCCATGACGCATGCGAGGTGGGAAAGCTTCTACAACACCACCCGCGAAGCCGGGCTGAATCCGGCGGGCATGGAGTTCCGCCGCGCCTACGACCTGCGCTTCGTCAACAAGCGGGTGGGGCTGACCTGAGCGCCAGCGAGAGCCTGCATCGGCCGCGCGGCGCTTCGCTGCTCAAGCTGGAAGGCGTGGCCAAGCGCTACGCCACCGGCACGTTGGCGGTGCAGGATGTCGGCCTGGAGATTGCGCGGGGCGACTTCCTCGCGCTGCTGGGCCCTTCGGGCTGCGGCAAGTCCACGCTGCTGCGGATGATCGCGGGGTTGGATGCGCCCTCGGCGGGCCGGATCAACTGGGCCGACCCGCAGGCCCGGCGCGACATCGGCTTCGTCTTCCAGGAGCCGACGCTGATGCCCTGGCACAGCGCGTTGCGCAACGTGGCGCTGCCCCTGGAATTGGCCGGCGCCCCGCGCCACGAAGCAGCCAGCCGGGCTCGCGAGATGCTGGCCCGCGTGGAACTCGCCAGCTT
>CAXTJY010000488.1:0-3819 GCA_964244395.1 uncultured Rhodovarius sp. | reverse complement strand
CAACGGCGCGGCATGCTCCTCGCCCAGCGCCAGCATTAGGGCGGCGGCCTTTTGCGGGCCGGAGAGGGTGCGGGTCATTCGGCGTCTCCGGGGGTCAGCCAGCGGCGGACCACGGTCAGCGCCTCGTCTGGCTGCTTGTTCACCAGGTCGATCAGCTTCTGCACCGAGCTGGCGCGCATCCCACCTTCGATCTGAGCGATGGTCAGCATTTCCTCGGGCGGCGGCGGCGCCAGGGCGGCGCCCTCGGGCGTCATCGCCACCATCATGGGCTTGCCCTGCTGATCCAGCACCGGCGCGCCCTGCGCGTCCATCACCGGCACATGGCCGGCTGCCAAAGCCGGTTGCGGCATCAGCGATATCGCCAGCCGCTTCGCCACCGGCCGACCGACCAGCAGGATGGCCAGAAGACCAACAAGCGCCAGCACTGACGTTTCGATCAGCCGGGCGATCACCGCCTGCGGCAGGTCGAGACCGAACATGCCCACCACCGGCGGCGGCACCTCTGTCTCAGCGAAGCGCATGGAGACGACCTCCACCCGATCGCCTCGCTGCTCGTTGAAGCCCACCGCGCCGCGCACCAGCGTCACCAGCCGCGCCAGTTCCTCCGGCGTGCGCTCCCGCAGGCGGGGCGGGCCGCCTTCGACGGGCTCGGCCACGCCATCCACCAGCACGGCGACGGACAGCCGGCGCAGCACGGGGTGCTCACGCAGCGTGTTGCGGGTGGACCGGCCGATCTCGAAATTAGTCGTCTCCTCCTGCCGCGATTCCTGGTTGCCCGCGCCGGCCGGCACAGCCTCCGCGCCCGGCAGATTGTTGGCGACGGAGACGTTGGCGGGCTCGCTGCTGCGGGTGGTTTCGTTGGTGGATTGCGTGCTGCGGGCAACCTGATTTTCCGGGTCGAAGCGCTCCTCGCGCAGCTCCACGCGCTCGAAATCCATGTCGATGCTGACCTCGGCGCGCACCTTCCCGGCGCCCAGCGTGCGCTCCAGCATCTCCTCCACGCCACGGGCCATGCGCAGTTCCTGGCCGCGACGCATTTCTTCCTGCGTCGCGGCGCCCGCCGCGCCTCCCAGCGCCTGGCCGCCGCGGGCCAGCAACTCGCCCCGGCTGTCGATGATGGAGACGGCGCGCGGCTGCAGCCCGGGCACGGCAGTGGCGACGAGGTGCAGCACCGCCTGCACGCCCTCGCGGTCGAGCCGCTGGCTGCCGAGCATGGACAGCACCACGGAGGCCTGCGCCTCGCCCCGCTCGCGGGAGAAGGCCTCGCGCCGTGGCAGCACCAGATGCACCCGCGCGTTGCGCACCCCGGCCAGGCCGCGGATGGTGCGTTGCAGTTCGCCCTCCAGCGCGCGGAGCCGGTTCATGTCCTGCTGGAACGGCGTGGTGGTCAGGCTCTCGCCGCGGTCGAACAGCTCGTAGCCGACGCTGCCGCCGGCCGGCAGGCCCTCCCGCGCCAAGCTCAGCCGCAGCCGCGCCACGTCATCCGCCGGCACCATGATCTGCGTGCCGCCGGCGGCGATGCGGAAGGGGATGCGGGCGCGTTCCAGCGACTGCACCACGGCGCCGGCATCGCGCGTGTCCAGGTCGCCATACAACAGCGCCATGGCCGGCGTGTTGGCCCGCATGGCCAGGAAGGTGATGCCGCCCAACAGGGCCACGCTCACGCCGGCCAGGGCGAAAAGCCGCAGCCGCCCCAGCGCCAACACGTTGTCGAGCAGCGCCTTCACGCCCGCCCGCCCCGGCCGATTTCCACAACATCCTGCATGGCGGCAGAATGTGCCGGGCGCGGTTGCGCGAAGGTTAAGCCGGAAGCGGAAAACTTCGTCGATGCCGTGACACGGCGCGGCTGCGCTATGACATCACGGCTGCACCGAACGCATCTTGTCATAGCCCAGCGACAGGGTGCCGAACTGGATGGTCACGCCATTGCTGCCGCGCTCCACCCCCGTCGCGCGGGCCATCACGGTGGCCGCCAAGGTGACTGGCCCGCCGCCGGCATCAGTGCCCTGCACTGTGAATTGATAAGCGCCGTCAGCCAGCTGTCGGCCCTGGGCATCTTTACCATCCCAGCTCCAACGCGCCGGCGCGGCGCCCAGCGCCACCCGCGCCTCCCGCACCACGCGGCCGGTTGAATCGCTGATCTGCACCAGCGCGCTTTGCGCCGCACCGGCGGCCGGCAGGCGCAGCGCCGCCTGGCTGTTCTGCAGCGACATCCGGTCGCTCTCCACCTCGATCACCCGGCCCAGCAGGCCGGAGGCAGAGGTCAGCGTGTTGCCTTGCTGCAGGGTGATGAGCTGCTGCAAATTGGAGTTGGTCTGTACCTGCTGCTCCACGCCGCTGAACTGAACCAGCTGCTCGGTCATCTTGTTCACGTCCATCGCATTGGTCGGGTCCTGGTTGCGCAGCTGCGTGGTGAGCAAGGTCAGGAAGGTGTTGAAGTCGGTGCCGATGCCGCTGGTGGTGGTGCGAGCGCGCGTCTGGCCCGCGGTGCCGGTGGTGCCGGAGGCCGCCAGGCTGGTGCCGGACAGGGTGGTGCTCATGGCGAAGCGCTCCTTAGATTCGCATGTCGAGAAGGGAGAGGGAGGTTTCGACTTCGGGCGTTGCCGCGGCGTGGGTAGCGCGACGTCCTTCGCGTGGCGGCTGGCGGTCACGCGGCTGCCCTGCCCCACCTCCCGCCGTCTCAAACTGGATGGCGCCGGCTTCGAGGCGGATGCCGCTCTGCGCCAGGCCCTGCTGCAGTTCGCGCTGGTCGCGCTGCATCAGCGCCGCGGTCTCCGGCCGTTCGGCGATCAGCCGCAGCGTGGTGCCCTCGGCGTCGCGGCCGATGCGGATTTCCAGCTGGCCCATCTCCCCTGGCTCCAGGGTTACGGTCAGCGTCGGCGAGGTGCCGGGCGAGATGAGCATGGCGATGGTGAGCGGCAGCACCTGCCGCACTGGGCTGGGCGGGGCGGCGCGGGGGGGCTCGCCGGCGGGCGGCAACTGCGTGGCGGCGGGGAGCGCCGGCGCGGGGTCTTGCGTCTTCTGCACGGTGAGGGCGGAGACCTCGACGACCGGCGTGACGGGCGTGGCCGACGGCCTGGCCGGCGGCGCCATCATCGGCAGGGGCACAGGCCGGGCGACGGCCTCGGTGAAGGCGGGCGGGAGGAGATGAGTTTCGGCCGGCGGCGCGGCCATAGCGGATGGCCTTGGAAGGTCCCGCGGAACCTCGGCCGCCTGGGGCGTGACCTGTGCCACAGCGACAGCCGGCAGCGCCTCCAGGGAGGGCGCCGGCTCCACCCGCCGCGTCGGGACAAGGCGCGGCACCACGCCGGGCGGCAGGGCCAGAAGGACGGAGGGCGGCTCCTTCGGCGATGCCGGCGCCGGAGCCGGCGTCCAAACCTGCGCCTGCGCAGGGGCTCGGGCCGGGGTCTGGAGAGCGGCCGCCTGCGCCTCCTGCGTCAGCGCTCCCGTCTCCTCGGTCGTTGCCGGCGGTGGGAAGGGGGGCGGTGCCGACGTTGACGCCTTGGGCGCTGCTGGCTGCACCAGGCCAGGCTCGCCGAAGGTCGGTGCGGCCGTCGCGGCTCCTTCCGCGCAGGCCGTCGCGCGAAGCACGGTAGCGGGCGAGCCACTGGGCGGTGGCGTATCGGCAAGAGTGGCCGGTCTCGCCTCGATCACGATGATCGGCGCCGGCTGCACAACGGGTCCGGTGATCGTCAGGACCGGCAATGTCAGCGCGGCCTCCGGCACAAGTGGAAGGGCTTCGGTGGTTGCCGACGGCTCCTCTGCGGCGGACGGCGGCGCGGGGGCAGAGGCGCTCGCGCACCGCGTCGTCGCGGTGGC
>CAXTJY010000487.1:0-3823 GCA_964244395.1 uncultured Rhodovarius sp. | reverse complement strand
TCGGTCTCGTCGAGATAGATGGTCGCATTGGGAAAGCGCGGGCCGCCCCAGCCGCGCAGCGTCGCCTCCAGCTTCCACGCCAGGTCTGCCGCATCGCCCATGCCGGTGTTCATGCCGACGCCGCCGGTGGGGACGAAAAGATGCGCGGCGTCGCCGGCGAGGAAGACACGGCCTTGGCGCCAGCGCGTCGCCACCGATTGATGGTGGTGCCAGTGCATGGTGCCGAGCAGCTCGAATTCGAACGGCTTGCCCATGGCGCGGTGCAGGATGGCGGCGGCGTCGAAGTCACTGCGCCCGTTGTCGGCCCAGTAATGCTGGTAGCTCCACAGGTCACGGCCATCGATGGCGGTGAAGACACCAAAGCTGTCCGGATTGAAGCAGAAATACAGGTTGGCCATGCCCTTGCCGTGCGCCGCCAGGAAGTCCCGCGCGCGAAAGTAGAAGGACACGTTGGCCCGCATCCGGCCGCGGCCGATGAAGCCGATGCCGAGCTGCTTGCGGACCATCGACGCGCCACCGTCGCAGGCGACGAGATAGTCGGCGGTCACGGTCTCGCCCGTTGAAAGGGTGACGCTGACCTGGGGATCTTCCTCGGCGAAGCTGGTCACACGGACGCCATGCCGCATGGTGAGCGGTGCCAGACCGCGCGCATGGGCGAGCATGACGGGCTCAAGCGCCTGCTGGCCGATCTGCGTCTTGCCGTAGGGGCTCCAGGCCAGTTCGCGATGCCGCGCCAGCGTCGCCGGGTCGCGGGCCCTGATCTTTGCCGCCGCGGGCGAGGTGAAGCGGGACAACTCGTACCCCGCCAGCCGGTCGGTAAAGAGAATGTAATAGCCATCCTCCTGCTGGATGCACGCATCATACACCGCCTCGTCCAGCCCCCAGCGGCGGAACAGCTCCATGCTGCGGGTGCCGAGCAGCGTCGCTTTCGGGTGCTGGGTAGGGCCGTCGCGCTCCTCCACCAGCAGGGCCTGGATACCGCGATGCGCCAGGTCGATGCCCAGGGTCAGGCCGACGGGGCCGCCGCCGAGGATGAGCACGGGGATATGGGTCATGCCTTGACTATACAGGTTGGACAGATGGGCGGTAGGGTGGGGGCATGGCGCCGCTCTGGCAACGCATCGCGATCCTGCTGCGGGCCCGGCTGTCAGGCATGGCTGCCGGCGCGCCCATCCCGGGCGAGCACGAACTGGCCGCCGAATTCGGCGCCGCGCGGATGACGCTGCGCCGCGCCCTGACCGCGCTGGAGGAAGAGGGGCTGCTGCGGCGGGAGCCTGGGCGCGGTACGTTTGTGGCGCGGCCCCTCGGCAATGCCGCCGGGCTGCTGGCCGACATGAGCGAGATCGGCGCCAGCGAGGTGCGGGTGCTGCGCAACGGCCCCGGCGAATTTCCGCCCCATGCGGCGGCGGCGCTGGGCGAGGCCGCCGGCCTGAGCGTGGTTCGGCTTCGGCTGCAGGGCGGCGCCGCCTTCTCGCATGTGTCCAGCCATGTGCCGCTCTGGGCGGCGCGGTCGCTGCCGGCGGGACGGTTGGAGCGAGGCGCCCCCATCCTCAGCCTGCTGGCCCGGCGCGGCCTGGTGCTGCATCGCGCCGAACAGTGGCTGGGCGCTGAGGCGGCCGATGCGCAGGTCGCTGCCGCCATGGGTGTGGCGCTGGGTACCGCCCTGGCCCGGCTGGACCGCACCGCGCATGACGCAGAGGGCCGCGCCTTCGAATTCAGCCGCAGCCTGTACCGGCCCGACCGCTTCGCCTACCGCGTGGCGCTGGATGCCGCAGGGGCCGCGGCCGCGCCGCGTTGGCAGCAGCTTGTATAACCTGTCCAGTCAGCCAATGATGGCCGCATGACGCTTCCCGTGGTCATCGTCGGCGCCGGACCCGTGGGCCTGACCCTGGCGGTGCTGCTGCGCCGCGCCGGCGTCGAATGCGTGGTGCTGGAGGCCAACGCCGCCATCCCGAACGAGCTCCGCGCCTCCACCTTCCACCCGCCGACGCTGGACAAGCTGGGCACGCTGGGCCTGGCCGAACCATTGATCGCCCAGGGACTGAAGACCCCGAACTGGCAGATCCGCTGGCACGAGACCGGCGAGCACGCGCTGTTCGACCTCACCGTGCTCGCGGGCGACACCGCCCACCCCTACCGGCTGCAGGCGGAGCAGCAGAAGCTGTGCCAGCTCCTGCTCGCCGCCGCGGATGGCGACACCCGCTTCGGCACCGAGGTGACGGAGGTGGCGCAGGACGAGGATGGGGTCTCCCTCTCCGGCCCCAACCGGCCGCCACTGCGCGCACGCTGGGTGGTGGGCTGCGACGGTGCCCGCAGCGTGGTGCGGCGTGCGGCTGGTATCGGCTTCGAGGGCGACATCTACCCCGAGACCACGCTGCTCGGCACCACCGATTTCCCGTTGGAGAGCCTGCTGCCTGACCTGTCCAACGTGAACTACATCTGGACCTCCAGCCCGGCCTTCGACGGCACCTTTTCCCTGCTGCGGGTGCCCGGGCGCTGGCGCCTCAGCCTCTACCCCGCGCCGGGCGAGACGGCGGAGGAGGCGATGCAGCCGGCCGCGCTGGCGAAGAAGCTGGCGGCCATCCACCCCGGCGCGGCCGATGCCGTGGTGAGCGAGGTGCGACCCTACCGCGTGCACAAGCGCCTGGCGGCCGCCTATCGCGCCGGCCGACTGCTGCTGGCGGGGGATGCGGCGCACCTCAACCCGCCCGCCGGCGGCATGGGGATGAATGGCGGCGTGCATGACGCCTTCGAGCTGGCCGAGCATCTGATCGAAGTGCTGGCCGGCGCCGACCCCACGCTGCTCGACCGCTACGAACGCCGCCGCCGCCCCGTGGCCGAGCACGACATCATCGCCCAGGCCGACCGCAACCGGGCGCGGATGCGGGAGCGCGACCCGGCGGCGCGGCGGGCGCAACTGGCGGAGTTGCAGGCGGTCTGCGCCGATCCGGTGCGGCTGCGGGCGCATCTGCTGCGCTCCAGTATGATCGACGGGCTGCGCGCCGCCGCGGCGCGGGAATAAGGAGAGACCGATGCAGCGTGGAATTCCTGTCCCCGCCACCCCGGCCGCAGCGCCTGTCGCCGGCCCACCCGTGGAGCAGAGCCGCGCGACGGCGCGGCGTACTGGCGCGCTTCCCGACACTACGGAATGGCGCCGGCCTGCCAGCCGAACGGTGGCGCCCGGCATCGGCGCGCCGCCCGCACCCGCCAGGCCACACCAGCCCCGGGCCCGCCCGACGCCCCAGGCTTCCGCCACGTTTGCCGGCCACGGCGTGGCGGGCCTGCCGCATGGCCGCGCCGCGGCCGGCGTGCTGCCTCGCCGGGCTGCCCTCGCCCTGCTGGCCATGCCGGCGTTGGCGCAAACGGCCTGGCCGCTGGGCCGGCCGATCCGCATCATCGTCTCCTTCCCACCCGGCGGTGCGACCGACATCGTGGGGCGGATCGCAGCGCTAAAATTGGGCGCGGCGCTGGGCGCGCAGGTGGTGGTGGAGAACCGGCCTGGCGCCGGCGGCACGCTGGGCACCGACCTCGCGGCCAAGGCGGCGCCGGACGGCTTCACGTTGCTGCTGTCCAACATCGCGAGCAACGGCGTGGCCGCCGGCGTGTATCGGGCGCTGCCCTATAACCCGCTGACCGATTTTTGCCACATCGCCCTGCTGGCCGACACGCCCTCAGTGCTCGCCGTCAACGTCGCCAGCCCGGCGCGCGATCTGGCGGAGTTCCTGGCGCTGGCGCGGGCACGGGGCGGCATGACGGTGGGCAGCCCGGGCAACGGTTCCTCCTCCCACGTGCTGACGGCCACGCTGGCGCGGCTGACCGGGGC
>CAXTJY010000486.1:2112-3828 GCA_964244395.1 uncultured Rhodovarius sp. | reverse complement strand
CGTGAACGGCCGCGAGAAGATCCTGCGGGTGCACATGCGCAAGGTGCCGCTGGCGTCCGACGTCGAGCCGAAGACCATCGCACGCGGCACGCCGGGCTTCTCGGGCGCCGATTTGGCCAACCTGGTGAACGAGGCGGCGCTGCTGGCGGCCCGCACCGGGCGCCGCACCGTCGGCATGGCCGAGTTCGAGCATGCCAAGGACAAGGTGATGATGGGCGCCGAGCGCCGGTCGCTCGTCATGTCCGAGGACGAAAAGCGGATGACTGCCTATCATGAGGCTGGCCACGCCCTGGTGGCGATGCACGAGCCCGAATGCGACCCGGTGCACAAGGCCACCATCATCCCGCGCGGCCGCGCGCTGGGCCTCGTGATGAGCTTGCCGCCGGGCGACCGCTACTCCAAGCATAAGTCCAAGATGAAGGCCGAGCTGGCGATGGCCATGGGCGGCCGCGTCGCCGAGGAGGTCGTCTTCGGCTCCGACAAGGTGAGCAACGGCGCTTCCGGCGACATCAAGATGGCCACCAACATGGCGCGTATGATGGTCACTGAATGGGGCATGAGCGACAAGATCGGCATGGTCGCCTATGGCGAGAACAGCCAGGAGGTTTTCCTGGGCCATAGCGTTACCCAGTCGAAGAACCTGTCCGAGGAGACGGCGCGGATCATCGATACCGAGATCCGCGGCATCATCGAGACCGCCTATGCCCGCGCCACGACGATCCTGACCGAGAACAGGTCGGAACTGGAGGCGTTGGCGCATGGGCTGCTGGAATACGAGACCCTGTCGGGTGACGAAATCCGCATGGTTTTGCGCGGCGAACCCGTTGTGCGCAACCGCCCCGACGAGCCGGTGAATCAGGGCCGCGGCTCGGTGCCCAGCGCGGGCTCCAGCGCAGGCCGGCCCAATCCGCGCCCGGATGCCGGCGGCTTCGCGCCACAGCCGTCGGGCGGATGACGCTTCCCCCGCCCAGCGCAACGTTGCTGACCGTACGCGCGGCGCTCTACCCGCAGTGAACAGCGTGCTTCTCCTGATGGGCGTCGTTCCACTCGCCGCCCATCGCGTTCCTGTCGCTACTTGCTACGTACCTCTCGGCTCAGCTGGGCTTGGCCCGGCCCCTTCGTGATTGCCGGGCACCATCATAAACGCGGCAGTGCCCCCGGCCCTTGATCGGGGCAGCTACCGCACCCCGCGCATCCTGGGCATCGTCAACGCCACGCCGGACAGTTTCTCCGGCGATGGGCGCAGTGCCGACGCTGCCATCGCGCATGGCCTTTCGCTGATCGACGCCGGCGCCGACATGCTCGACATCGGCGGCGAATCCACCAGGCCTCGGGCCGAGCCGGTGCCGGTTGCCGAAGAGATTGCCCGGGTCTTGCCGGTCATCCGCGCGTTGGCGCGGCGCATCCCCATGAGCATCGATACCCGCAACGCCGCCACCATGGAGGCGGCTTTGGAGGCTGGCGCTCAGGTCGTCAACGACGTCACCGCGCTGCGGCACGACGCCCGCTCCACCTCGGTCGTGCGCACCGCCGGCTGCCCCGTCATCATCATGCACATGCCGGGCACCGACCCACGCACCATGCAGGACGACCCGCGCTATGGCGATGTGGTGTCGGAGGTCACCCGTTTCCTGCTCGACCGCGCGGCCGAGCTGCGTGCGGCGGGCATCCACGACATCACGCTCGATCCCGGCATCGGCTTCGGCAAGACGGCGG
>CAXTJY010000486.1:1525-2102 GCA_964244395.1 uncultured Rhodovarius sp. | reverse complement strand
TGTTGCGGGCGCTGCCGGCGCTCGTCGCCACTGGCTATCCGGTGCTGCTGGGCGCATCGCGGAAGCGCTTCATCGGCCAACTCGATCGCGATGCCCCGGGCGAACATCGGCTGGCGGGAAGCATCACCGTAGCGCTTCACGCGGCCGCCGCCGGCGTTGCCTGGCTGCGCGTGCATGACGTGGCGGAGACACGCCAGGCGCTCGCGGTCTGGTCCGCCCTGCATCGCCCTTCCGAAACGGCCGATGCAGGCCTAAACCCAGGCACATGAGCCCACGCAGACTTTTCGGCACCGATGGCATCCGGGGCGTCGCCAACACCTCACCCATGGACCCGGCCACGGCGCTGCGGCTGGGTCAGGCGGCGGGCATGTTCTTCAATCGCGGCAATCACCGCCACCGCGTCATCATCGGCAAGGACACGCGCCTGTCAGGCTACATGTTGGAGCCGGCGCTGACGGCGGGCTTCGTCTCCGCGGGGATGGATGCGGTGCTGGTGGGCCCGCTGCCCACACCGGCCATCGCGCTGCTGACGCGCTCGATGCGGGCCGATCTGGGGGTGATGATTTCGGCCAGCCAC
>CAXTJY010000486.1:0-1515 GCA_964244395.1 uncultured Rhodovarius sp. | reverse complement strand
TGAAGCTGTCAGACGTTGACGAGGCGGAGATCGAGGCGTTGATGGCGGGCGACCTGGCCGCCGCCCACGCCGCGCCTTTAAAGTTGGGACGGGCCAGCCGGCTGGAGGACGCCCCGGGCCGCTATATTGAGGCGGTGAAGCAGAGCTTTCCGCGCGGCTGCACGCTGGATGGCCTGCGCATCGTCGTCGATTGCGCGAATGGCGCCGCCTACAAGGTGGCGCCCACGGTGCTGTACGAGCTGGGCGCCGAGGTGGTGCCGATGGGCGTGGCGCCAGATGGCTTCAACATCAACAAGGGCTGCGGCAGCACCCACCCCGGCCCGCTGGCCGAGGTGGTGCGGGAGCGCCGGGCCGATCTGGGCATCGCGCTGGATGGCGACGCGGACCGGCTGGTGCTGGTCGATGAGCTCGGGCGGGTGGTGGATGGCGACCAGATCCTGGCGCTGATCGCCGATCGCTGGAGCGCGGAGGGGCGGCTGACCGGCGGTGCGGTGGTGGCCACAGTCATGTCGAATATGGGTCTGGAGCGGCATCTGCATGCGCGCAAGCTCGGCCTGCACCGGACCGCCGTGGGCGACCGCTACGTCGGCGAGAAGATGCGCGAGGCCGGCTGCAACCTGGGCGGCGAGCAGTCCGGCCACATGATCATGAGCGATTTCGGCACCACCGGCGACGGGCTGGTGGCGGCGTTGCAGGTGCTGGCGGTGCTGGTGGAGGAGAAGCGACCGGCCAGCGCCGCGCTGCGCCGCTTCGAGCCGTTGCCGCAGCAGCTCATCAACGTGCGGCATGGCGGCGGCGCGCCGCATGAGCGCGACGAGGTGCGGGCCGCCATCGCCGCCGAGGAGGCGCTGCTGGGCGCCCGTGGCCGCGTGCTGATCCGCGCCAGCGGCACCGAGCCCCTGATCCGCGTAATGGCCGAGGCGGAGGACGAGACGATTTAGGCCGGCACGATGGAGCGGCTGGTCAGCACCATTCGGCGCGCCGCTCTTGCGTGACGCGGCGATGAGGGTTGGCGCAATCGCTCGCTGTGCGAGGCTGATGCACGGCTCCACCGATCGGGTGCCCTACTCGTGGCCAAGCCATGGCTCGGCCGACCTGGCCTCTTCTGCGAGACCGATTCAAGGCCTCGCCGATCGGGCTCCGGCATGAGGGGGCGTGTGCTGATCGTCGCCGGCAGCGATTCCGGCGGCGGCGCCGGCATTCAGGCCGACATCAAGTCGGTGACGGCGATGGGCGCCTTTGCCGCCACGGCCATCACCGCGCTGACGGCGCAGAACACGCTGGGGGTGCACGGCATCGAGGCCGTCTCCACCGCCTTCCTGCGACAGCAGATCGAGGTGGTGCTGAGCGACATCGGCGCCGATGCGATCAAGACCGGCATGCTGCATGACATCGCGACGATCGAGGCTGTATGCGACGCATTGCCCGCCAGCGTGCCGCTGGTGGCGGACCCGGTCATGGTCGCCAAGGGCGGCCACCGGCTGCTGGAGGAGGCGGCGGTGGCGGCGCTGAAGG
>CAXTJY010000485.1:0-3847 GCA_964244395.1 uncultured Rhodovarius sp. | reverse complement strand
GATGATCGAGTTGACCTACAGTTACGGCGTCGAGACCTATGAGCAGGGCACCGCCTTCGGCCATCTGGCGATCGGCACGGAGGACATCTACGGCCTGTGCGAGCGGCTTGCGGCGGAGGGTGTGAAAATCCCGCGGGCGCCGGGACCCTTAAAGTTTGGAACGACGGTGATCGCGTTCATCGAGGATCCGGATGGCTATAAGATCGAGCTGATCGAACGAAAGTAGCCGAACGCCAACAACACGCCGCCGGCCATCGCGCCTGCGGCGATGTCGTCCCCCATCACCCCCGCCGGCCCCTTCTGCCGGTCCAGCCAGCCCACCGGCCCCGGCTTCCAAACGTCGAACAGCCGGAACAGCGCGAAGGCCACCGCCACCCCCCAGCCTGGCTCCGGCACCGCGGCCAGCGCCAGCGCCATCCCGGCGCCCTCATCGATGACCACCCAACCCGGGTCGACCTCTGCCTCCGGCAGGCGCATTAGCGCCCACATCCCCAATGCCAGCAGCAGCAGCGCCAGCAGTGCCGCGGCCGCAGGCCCGGCCCACGCCACCGGCAGCACCACCGCACTCCCCCACGTGCCGGGCGCCGGGCGCAAGAAACCCACGCCACCCAACGACACGACCCATCTCACCTGAGATACGGCGCCAGCGGGTGCGGCGCCGCCACGCCCGCCAGTGCCCGGTACACCATCACATTCTCGATCACCCGCTGCACGTAATTGCGCGTCTCGGTGAACGGGATCAGCTCGATCCAGTCCAGCATCTGCGGGCTGCCGCTGCGCGCGTCGCCATTGGTCTGCAGCCATTCGTCCACCCGGCCCGGCCCGGCATTGTAGGCGGCGATGGCATACGGCCAGGCGCCGCCGAAGCGGTCGATCATCTGCGCCAGATAGGCCGAGCCCAGCCGCATGTTGAAGCCCGGATTGCCTTGCAGCATGGCCAGTTGGTAGGGCGTGTTCAGCCGCCGCGCCACCTGCTGTGCCGTCGCCGGCAGCAGCTGCATCAACCCGCGCGCATTGGCGGAGGAGATCGCCTCACTATCGAAATTGCTTTCCTGCCGGGTGATGCCGTTGACCAGCGCGGGCTCCAGCGGCAGGCCGTCGGTGGGGTAGGGCGTCGGCCAGCCATCCGGCACCATCATCGCCCCCGCGGCACCGGAGCGGCGGGCGACCCAGACCGGGTTTTCCGACCGCCCGCTGCGCGCCGCCAGTTGCAGCAGCAGCGTGCGCTCATAGGGCTGGGTCGACAGTTCCTCGATCCGCAATAGAAACAGCCGCGCGCGTCGCCCCTCGCCCATCTCGGCCAGCAACGGCACGATGCGAGCGATCTCGCGGGCATTGAAGGCATTGGCCTGCGTGGCAGTGTAGCCGGGCTGGACAATGCCGCGCAGCCGGGCGGCGAAGCGGTCCGACGGCTCGGCCAGGGCCACGCTCGCCAGCTGTCCGTAGAACGCGACCGGGTAGGCCGTGGCCTGGTTGTAGGCATCCCGCGCTCCCGCCTGGTTGCCGGCCGCTGCCAGCGCGCGGCCACGCCAGTATTGCGCCCGGGCCTGGGTGATGGCACTGGCGCTGCCCTCGCCCACGGCGGCGAAATGCTGCGCCGCCGCGCCAGGGTTGTTCAGCCAGCGCAACGCCACGAAGCCGGCCAGGAACTCCGCCTCCTGCCGCGGCTCGCCGGGGCCGGGCTGGCCGTGCTGGGCGGCCAGGGCATAGGCGGTGCGGGCGTCGTTCAGGCGGAGCGCCCGGCGGGCCTGCAGCTGCCGCTCGTTCCAGATCGCCCGTCCAGCTTCGGCGGTCAGCCCGGCCTGGGCGCCGACGCCGGCCGCGAAGGCGGCCTCCCCATCGCGGCCGACAAGCCGCAGCGCACGGGCGCGTTCCAGCGTGGCGCCGGCATCGCGAGCCGCCACGCCGCCGCCGGCATCGGGGCTGCCGCCCTGGGCATAGCTCAGCCGCAACTGCGCCACCGCGGCACGGCTCTGGTCGAGATAGGGTGAGGCGCGGGCGGCACCGGCGAAGTCCCGGGCATAGGCCAGCCGATTGAAGCGCGCCCAGTGCTCGGCCGGCGTCAGGCGGGCGGCGTGGCGCTCCAGGAACAGCGATTCCTCGGCCGCATCGGCGCTGCTCTCGGCCCAGCCCCGGCGGGCTGCCTCTGTGGCCTCGCGATCCCGCCCGGCCAGCGCCAGGGCGTCGGCGTGCCGCAGCGCGCCGCCGATCGTGCGGGGCGGGCGGGCGGCAAACCAACGCAGCGCCAGTGCGTCATCCGCATCGTTGCGCAGCGTGGCCTCGGCGTTGCGGCCGATGGTGTCCAGCATCGGCCAATCCGCCGAGCTTTCCAGGAACTGGACGAATTCATAGGCGGTGTAGGGCCCGCCCCGCGATTGCAGCCGCAGCCACTGCACCATCTTGCGGATCAGCGGGTCGGCCCGCTCGCCGGCCACCTCCGCCTCCGCCCACCGATTCTGCGAGGCGGCGACCAGGGCCAGGCGCCCGGCCTCCCGCGGGGCTTGTGCGCCGGCGGGGAACGCAAGCAGCACCGCGGCCAGGATCATCCAAATTCGCATGCCAGCCCTGTAGCGCTTATGACGCGCTTGTTGCAGGGGGTGCCGCGCGTTACCTACAGCGTGATCCTGGCAGACGGTCCACGCTTTCATTCGGCGTGCCGCCTGCGCGGATCATGCTCGTCGCGGTTCGCAAGGGAGACTTCCAATGTTCCAGGGTTCGATGGTGGCGCTGATCACGCCCATGCAGGCCGATGGGACGCTGGATGAGAAAGCCTTCGTGGATTTCGTCGAATGGCAGATCGCCGAGGGCACCGAGGGGCTGGTCCCGGTCGGCACCACGGGTGAGTCTCCGACGCTGAGCCATGCCGAGCACAAGCGGGTGGTGGAGCTTTGCATCCAGACCGCGCGTGGCCGGGTGCCGGTGATGGCCGGCGCCGGCAGCAACTCGACCTCCGAGGCGGTGGATTTTGCGGTGCATGCGAAGCAGGCCGGGGCCGACGGCATCCTGGTGGTCACCCCCTACTACAACAAGCCGACGCAAGAGGGGATGGTGCTGCACTTTACCGCCATTGCCGATGCCGCCGATCTTCCGCTGTTCATCTACAACATTCCGCCGCGCAGCGTGGTGGATATGACGCCGGAGACGATGGGCCGCCTGGCCAAGCACCGGAACATCGTGGGCGTGAAGGACGCCACTGCGAACCTGACCCGGCCGCTGCACCAGCGGCGCGAATGCGGCCCGGATTTCATCCAGCTCAGCGGCGAGGACCACACGGCCCTGGCCTACATGGCGGCCGGCGGGCACGGTACGATTTCGGTCACCGCCAACGTGGCGCCGCGCGCCTGCGCCGACATGCATCGCGCCTGGCGGGAAGGCCGCCTGGCCGACGCCATGGCCATCCAGGACCGGCTGACGCCGGTGCATGACGCCATGTTCGCCGAGACTTCGCCCGCGCCCGCGAAGTTCGGCGCCAGCCTGCTGGGCAAGTGCGACGCCTTCGCCCGGCTGCCGATGGCACCGTGCAGCGACCGGGTAAAGTCGCAGGTCCGTGCCGCCATGGTGGGGGCGGGCCTGCTGAATTGAGCAAGAGTCCCCGCAAGAAGTCCGGCCTGATCTCGCACGGCATCGCCGCGCAGAACCGCAAGGCCCGCTTCGACTACAAGGTGACGGAGGAGATCGAGGCCGGCATCCAGCTCATCGGGCCGGAGGTGAAGAGCCTGCGCTCGGGCCGCGCCGCGCTGGCCGAGGCCTGGGCCGGCGAGCGCGACGGCGAGATGTGGCTGTTCAACTGCTACATCCCCGAATGGCAGGCCGGCAGCACGGTGGCGAAATTCGAGCCCGGCCGGCC
>CAXTJY010000484.1:2590-3855 GCA_964244395.1 uncultured Rhodovarius sp. | reverse complement strand
CCAGCTCCGCCAGCACCTGCGCCAGCACCCGCGTGCCCGCGGCCAACTGGTCCGGCGCCGAATACTCCGCCGGGTTGTGCGACACGCCGTTGCGGCAGGGCACGAAGATCATCCCGGTCGGGCACAGCGGCACCATGAACTGCGCGTCGTGGAAGGCGCCCGAAGGCATCCGCAGCGACCCCAGCCCCTGCGCCCGCGCCGCCCGCTCCACCGCATCCACCACCACCGGGTCGAACTGCGCCGGGGTGGCATGGAACCGCTCAAAAACCTCCGCCGTGCAATGCAGCAGCGCGGACTGGATCACGCCCTCGATCGCATTGCCGCGCGCCTGCAGCACCGCATTGTCGGGATGGCGGAAGTCGATGCTGAAGCGCACCAGATCCGCCACCGAGTTGGACGCGTTGGGGAAGACCTCCATCCGCGCGACGGTGAAGCGCAGCACATCCGTCGGGTCGCGCATCAGCGCGTTCAGCGCCCCCATCACACGCACAAAATCCTGTATCGCGTCGCGTCGCGCCCCCACCGGCGTGGTGCCGGCATGGTCGCTCCGCCCATGGACCTCCACTGTGAACCAGCGGCTGCCCTGAATACCGGTGACGACACCGATATCCAGGTCGCGCGCCTCCAGCACCGGCCCCTGCTCGATATGCGCCTCGACATACGCATGCGGCGCGCCACCCAGCGCCCGGCGGGCGATGTCCGTCTCGGTCGCCAGGTGGTCGGCCAGCGCGTCACCGAACCGCACGCCCTGCACATCCTCGATGGCATCCCAGGTCTCGGGCGGGCGGAAGCCGGCATAGGCCATGCTGCCCATGCAGCCCGGCGCAAACCGGCCGCCCTCCTCATTCGTCCAGGCCACCACCTCGATCGGGCGCTTGGTCGCCACCCCCGCCTCCCGCAGCGCCTGCACCGCCTCCAGCCCCGCGATCACGCCGTAGATGCCGTCGAACCGACCGCCCTTCGGCTGGCTGTCCATGTGGCTGCCGGTCAGCACCGGCGCCAGGCCAGGTTCGGAACCCTCATGCCGGAGGAACAGATTGCCCAACTGGTCCACGCTGGCCGTCAGCCCCAACGCTTCCCCCCAACCGATGAACACTCGCCGCGCCTGCCGGTCCAACGGCGTCAGGCAGGCGCGATTGACGCCATCGCCAGGAATCGCCCCCAGCCTGGCCATCGCCATCAGCCGATCCCACTGCCGCCCTTCGCTCACCGCCGCCACCAGATTGGGCGCCGAGGTCGGGATCACCGACGTGCGGGCCGAACTG
>CAXTJY010000484.1:0-2580 GCA_964244395.1 uncultured Rhodovarius sp. | reverse complement strand
GCTCTGCCCCCGGCACCCCCGCAAAGGGCCGAAAGGCCCTTTGATCCCAGGAGATTGATCGGTGATTGGAGGGAGGGGGCCTGTGGCGACCTTGGCCCATCGCGCGACGGCCCCCTCCCCCCAATCACCAATCACCCGGTGTCCAGAGGCCTTTCGGCCTTTGGTGGGGGGTCCAGGGGGGCAAAGCCCCCTTGCGGGCAGCCCGCGCCACCCTCTGTCTCCCCGCGCCTGTAAGCCGGCGGCGTGGCGGCGGCAAGGCTTGCGGTGGCGCGGGGTTTGCATGGAAGTTGTGGCGCAATGTCTGGGGTGGCTGCCAATGGGTTTGTCGATGCATGTGCTGGACACCGCGAGTGGCCGGCCGGGGGCCGGGATGGCGTTCGAGCTGGCGTGGTTGGGCGGCGGCGGTCGCGAGGTGTTGCGGCAAGGCGTCACCAATCATGATGGCCGCACCGAGGCCTGGCTGCTGGCGCAGGATGAGTTGCGCGTCGGGCCGTACGAGATGCTGTTCCAGGCCGGCGCCTATTTCCGCGCCGCCGGTTTCAGCCTTCCCGACCCGCCCTTCATCGACGAGGTCTGCCTGCGTTTCAGCGTGGCGGACCTGGCGGCCCACTACCACATCCCTCTGCTGTGCTCGCCGTACGGCTACACCACCTACAGGGGCAGCTGATGGACAGCGCATACCTCGCCGAATGGGCCAATTTGCTGCTGCGCTGGCTGCATCTCATTGCCGGCATGGCGTGGATCGGCGCCAGCTTCTACTTCATGGGACTGGACCAGTCGCTGGAACCGGCAAAGGACGGCAACCCGCGCATCCGCGGCGAGCAATGGTCGATCCATGGCGGCGGCTTCTACCACAAGCAGAAATACATCGAGGGCCCAGCCGAGCTGCCGGCGCATCTGCACTGGTCGAAATGGGAGGCATACTGGACCTGGATCAGCGGCTTCTCGCTGTTCGTGCTGATGTATTGGGGCCAGGCGAACACCTACCTGATCGACCCCGACGTGGCCGACCTGGCACCATGGGAGGCGATTGCCATTTCCGCCGGCATGCTGGTGTTGGGCTGGGTGATCTATGACCTGATCTGCCGCACGCCGCTGGGCGATGACGGCATGGCGATGGCGATCATCGGCATCGTCGGGCTGGCGGTGACGGCTTACGTCGCGACCCGCATCTTCTCCGGCCGCGGCGCCTATCTGCAGGTCGGCGCCATGATCGGCACCATCATGGCCGCCAACGTCATGATGGTGATCATGCCGGGCCAGCGGAAGATGGTGGCCGCGGTGGCCGCCGGCACGGCCATCGACCCGAAATGGGGCGGCATGGGCAAGCAGCGGAGCGTGCACAACAACTACACCACGTTGCCGGTGATCTTCCTGATGATCTCGCCGCACTACCCGATGTTCTGGCAACACCCGAAGGCGTGGTTGCTGCTGGTGGCGATGGCCCTGGCCGGCGCCCTGGTGCGCCAGTTCTTTAACCTGCGGCACCAGGGCATGCAGGTGTACGACTTCTGGCTGGGCGGCACGGTCGCGGTGGTGCTGGTGGCGGTGTTCATCGCGCCGCCCGCCCCGGCGGCGCCGACGGGCGATGCGCCGGCCTTCGCCGAGGTGCAGGCCATCGTCCAACAGCGCTGCGTGGAGTGCCATCAGCCACGGCCCACCAACGCCAGCTTCTCGGCCCCGCCCAAGGGCGTGGTGCTGCACACCCCCAGCCGCATCCAGCGCCAGGCCACCGCCTGGGCTAACCAGGTGCGCAGCGAGGCGATGCCGCCCAACAACGCCACCGGCATCACGCCCGAGGAGCGAGGGCGGATGCTCGCCTGGGTCGCGGCCGGTGCACGGGCGGAGTAAACCCGAACAAGGGCTGCAACCTTCCCACGTTGGGACCGTTCATGCGCTGCAGTCAGCAGGAGAGCATCATGAACAACATCATCTATATCGTCGGCCTCATCGTGGTCGTCCTGGCCATTCTCGGCTTCCTGGGTCTTCGCTAAGCCGGCAGCAGCGGCTGCGGGTCCAGGAAGGTCTGGAACCAGCCGAGCGAGAAGTGCAGATGCGGGCCGGTGACGCGGCCCGTGGCGCCCATGGCGCCGATCCGCGTGCCCTGACCCACCATCTGGCCCTCCGCCACGTCGATGGCCGACAGATGCGCATAGAGGGTGTTCACCCCATGCCCGTGGTCCAGCACCACCAGCCGCCCGAAGAAATGGAACTCCGCCGCCAGTGAGACGCGCCCTGCCCATGCCGCGCTGATCAGCGTGCCGACCGGGCCGGCGACGTCGAGCCCGAGATGCGGCTGCCGCGGTTGGCCGTTCAGGATGCGCTGGCTGCCATAGACGCCGCTGATCCGCCCCCGCGCCGGCCAGGCCAGTCGAGCGACGAAGCCTGTGGCGCCGCCATCCACCGCGCGGGCAGCGGCGAGGCGGGCGCGTTCGGCAACGACGCGTTCCAGCGTGGCCGCATCCGGCGTCACCTGTGCCGGCGGCAGGCCGGAGATCGACTGCACATCCCACAGCCGCCTGGCCACGGCGATGCGCTGCGGCTGGCCGTTGACGCTCAGCACCGCCTCCGGCCCATGGT
>CAXTJY010000483.1:0-3874 GCA_964244395.1 uncultured Rhodovarius sp. | reverse complement strand
GTCCAGGTCGGTGCGAACCCACCAATCTCCATGGCCGGCCGGGCCGCAACGCAAACCCTACACCACGTGCACGTACCGCACCGCCTCTGGCCCCGCCTCGCTCTGGTCGAACCCCGTGGCGGCGGCCACGATGTTGCGGTCCGCCTCCGTCATCCGCGCCTGTTCGCGCAAGTGTTCCGTCCAGCTCTCGATCGACCACAGCTCCACATAGCGTTCGGGGTGCGCCACATCCTCGTACAGCCGCCAGGTCGCGGCGCCGGCCCGCAGCCGCACCCGCCGCACATCCTCCATATGGGTGAGGAAGGCGGCGCGCTGCCCGGGCGCGACCTGGTAGCGCACCACTTCGAGGATGCGGCCGGAATCGCCGCTCAGCAGAGGCCGCAATTCGGCTGAGGCAGGTTCGGGCTTCACTGCCTCGGCGGCAGTGGCACCGCCATATTCGGCCTCGCCGTCCAGGCCGCGGCGGCGCACCAGCCAGCCCGCCAGCGCGCCCCCCGCAGCGAACAACGCCAGTGACCCCGCGCTGCCGACATGCCCGCCGATCCAGCCCGCCCCGGCCGAGCCCAGCGTCATCGCGCCGAAGAAGCTCATCTGGTAGATGCCCAGCGCCCGCGCCCGCACCCAGTTCGGCGCCGCCAGCGAGGCCGCCGCCTGCAACGTGCTGGCAGCCGCCAGCCAGGTCATGCCGTACAGGAAGATGCCGATGGCGGCGAACGGCCAGCCCAGCGTGGGCGAGACCGCGATGATGGCCATGGCCCCACAGGCCAGCAACGATGCGGCCCAGACGATCTGGCCGCGGTTCATCCGGCCGCGCAGCGCCGGCATCAGGAAGCCGGAGGTCACCGCGCCCACGCCCATGGCCCCCAGCATCAGCCCGAACGCCTCCGGCCCCAGGGCCAGGTCGCTGCGCACCAGCAGGGGCAGCAGCCCCCACACCGCGGCGCCGAACAGGAAGAAGACGCAGGCGCGGATGATGGCCGACTGCATCGCCGGGGTCGCGGCGACGAAGCGCAGCCCGGCCCGCACGGCGGAGAGGAAGTGCTCCGGCGGCAGCACCCGCGCCGGGGCCTGGCGTTTCCACAACAGCAGGGCCACGGCCAGCGACAGGATGCACAACGCGTTGAAGGCGAAGGCGATCGCGGTGCCGAAGCCGGCGATGATCAGCCCGCCGATCGCCGGGCCCAGCGCGCGGGCTATGTTGAAGCCGATGCCGTTCAGCGCGATGGCACCGACGAAATCTTCCCGTGGCACCAGCTCGGGCGTCGTCGCCGCCCAGCCGGGGAAGCTCATCGCCAGCCCGGCGCCAAGCGCGAAGGTGAACGCCAGCAGCCCCCACGGCCCCAGCAATCCGCTGACATCCAGCACGCACAGGCCCAGTGCCACCGTGGCCAGCCAGCCCTGGGTCAGCAGGAGATAGGCCCGGCGGTCCATGATGTCGGCCAGCGCGCCGGCCGGCACCGCCAAAAGGAAGACCGGCAGCATCGAAGCCGCCTGCACCAGCGAGACCATCATAGGGGACGGGCTGAGCGTGGTCATCAGCCAGCCCGCGCCGGTATTCTGTACCCACAGCCCGATGTTCGAAGCAAGGTTGGCGATCCACAGCATGCGGAAAGCAGGATGGCGGAGGGGCGCAAAGGCCCGTGGCGTCGGCATGTTGCCCGAATGAGCCGCGAGGCCAGGGGTTGCAACCCCAATCCGGTGGCCCGGACATGAAAACGGCCGGACCCGAAGGTCCGGCCGCTTTCGGTGAGGACCTAGCGTCAGTTGGCCCGGGGGCCAGCCACTTCGGCACGGCGTTCGGGGGCGGCGGCCCGAGGAGCCGCCGGCGCCGGCAGCAGTTCCGGATAGTCCTGGAGCATGTGCGCGCCGCCCATCGGCTGGTTCTGGCCCTGGTGGCAGGTGGTGCAGTTCACCTTCAACACGTCGCCCGCGGGCCCGAGCCGGTGGGGAGGAAGGCGCTCCCGCACCGATTCGATGTACGTGTTGTTGATATCCCGCACCATGCGGATGCCCTGCCAGGCGGTCACGCGTTGCGGGGTGCTCTCCTCCCAGTTCGCCCAGGAGCGGCTGTTGTGGCAGAAGCTGCAGCTGACGCCCAAGGCCGTGGACATGTGCATCATCAGTGAATAGGTCCACTCCGTCTGCTGGATCGAAGCCCTGCTGTCCGGCCGAGGGTGCTCATTGCGCCCCTGCACCCGGATCTCGTTGTCGCCACGGAGTGTGGAGCTGAGCGGGTCGGACGGCAGGGACGTGAAGCCGGCCATTGGCGCCGGTCGGTTCTGCTCGCCAGGCTGGGTCAGGAAATTGGCCGCCCGCGTGGCCGGCCGCTCCGACCACACATTCAGGGGCACCGCATTGCCGCGGTGGCAGGTCCAGCAGGTCACCCCGGCATCCTGGGTGTGGCTGGTCCATTCGCTGTTCAGCGCCATGGTCATCTGGATCATGCGGCGCGCCACATGCTTCTGGTACATGTCCTCAGCCGCGAAGTTACCGGGCACGTGGCAGCCGTTGCAGCCAAGATTCTCGCCCTCGCCCGGGTATAGCCACGTCACCATGACGTTCATGATGCGGCCGAACTGCTCGACGCTGAGATGGCCCAGTACGGGCACGTTTTCATAGATCTCCCGCGCCCGCTCGCCGGTGGCATCCGCGGCCTCCGGCGCTTCCGGCGGCTGGTGCGTCGCCGTCAGCACCGCGTTCCTGCGGGGGTTGATCACCAGTGAGGCGCCGGTGCCGCGGTAGTTGGTCTGCACCGACTCCACCGGCAGCCGCTCGAAGGTCGGCAGCAGCGCCAAGCCGATCAGGCCGACCACACCGCCCAGCGAGAGCAGCGTGATGTTGGTCGAGTTGAACCTCATCGTGCGACTCCTTGCGTCAGGGGCGCGGCGAGGGTCGGATCGACCGTGCCGAAAACGGGATAGGAGGCTACGAAACCGCGCTCCATGGCCCAGAGGTACCAGTTGTCCACCAGCGTGCCGGTCACCAGGATGCCGATGCCGCCGGTGATCGGCACCAGCACGGCGAACCACCAGGCCCAGCGATGGATGCTCTCATAGGTGGCGTTGAAGCCCATGGTCCAGCGCCAGAACAGCGCGGCGCGTTCCGCCGCCGTGCCGCGGTCGATGGTGTGCTCCACCTCACGCTCGCCGCCGAAGCGGCCGACGGCCAGGATGGTGGCGCCGTGCATCGCGAAGAGCAGCGTCGAACCGTAGAGGAAGACGATGCTGAGCGCGTGGAACGGGTTGTAGAAGAGGTTGCCGTAGCGGATCGAGAACGCCGCGGTCCAATCCAGATGCGGGAAGATGCCGAAGGGCACTGCCTCGCTCCAGCTGCCCATCATGATCGGGCGGATGAAGCCCAGCACCAGGTACAGCCAGGTGGTGGCGACGAAGGCCCAGAAGGTGTGGCTGCCCAGGCCGAGCTGATCGGCCCGTCGGTAGGTGCGGTAGAGCCACAGGAAGATCGAGGTCGTAAGGCAGAAGCCGGTCAGCAACCACCAGCCGCCCTCGTGCATGGGCATGAACAGGCGCAGGCCGTGCTGCGGCAGCGGCGGCTCCAGCGCCAGCCAGAACAGGTTGCGGATGAACAGCACCGGGTTCCAGTTCACCGAGGCCAGCATGTTCAGCCCGATGATCTCGATGGCGATGAGGCCGAAGATCAGCGAGGCGACGCCGGCGGTGCCCAGGTAGATCGGCCCCAGCTGCGCATCGCCCAGCTTGCCGATCAGGTGGCTGAAGGTGCTGCTGCCGCCGACCCGGGCTTCGTTGGTGTTGTCCAACGGGATGCCCGGGTAGAGCGGGCCTCGGACTTCCATCCGGGTGAAGAGATATTGGTATTCGGCCATTGTTTTGCCCCCCTTCTCAGTACTGCGACC
>CAXTJY010000482.1:0-3875 GCA_964244395.1 uncultured Rhodovarius sp. | reverse complement strand
CGGGACGCCTTGCTTCTGAAGTATTATCAGCACATCGCGTCGCAGGTCGGCATCGGCATCTGCATGTGGTCGCACCCCGACAGCGGCTATCTGATGAGCCCCGAACTGTGCGGGCGCATCGCCGATATCCCCAACATCGTCGGCATCAAGTATTCCGTGCCGCGTGAAATGTATGTGCGGTTGACGAACCTGACCCGCGGCAAGCTGATCGTCAGCACCGCGTCGGAGGAGGAGTGGCTGGACAACATCCTGGAGCTGGACTGGCAGGTCTATCTCTGCTCCTCGCCGCCCTACCTGTTGCAGACCGCAGCGGACCGGCGGATGCGCGACTACACCGACCTGGCCTTCGCGGGGCGGGCCGCAGAGGCGCGCGCGGTGCGCGACAGCCTGGACCCGGTGCGGCACGCACTCAGATCCACCCGCCCCGGCGGCAAGCCGCAAAGCCATCAGAAATACTGGCAGGAACTGCTGGGCCAGGCCGGCGGCGCCGTGCGGCCGCCCATGCTGGAACTGACCGACGCCGAGCGTGCCGCCACCCGCGCCGCCTTCGAATCCTGCGGCCTTCGCCTGCCCGCGATGGCGGCATGAAGCCCTTCAACTTCGAACGCTGGATCGCCGCCAACGAACACCTGCTGAAGCCGCCGGTCGGCAACAAGGCGCTGTTCGAAACCGGTGACGGCATGGTCGTCATGATCGTGGGCGGGCCGAATCAGCGGGTCGATTTCCACGACGACCCGGTTGAGGAATTCTTCTACCAGCTGCGCGGCGACATGATGTTGAAGCTGCACGATCGCGGCAAGATCGAGGACGTCGTCATCCGCCAGGGCGACGTGTTCCTGCTGCCGCCGCACGCCCGGCATTCGCCGCAGCGGCCGATGGAAGGCAGCGTCGGCCTGGTCGTCGAGGGCACGCGGCGGGACGCCGACATCGACGGCTTCGAGTGGTTCTGCTTCGCCTGCGAGGGGCTCGTGCATCGCGTCGAGGTCCAGGTGAAAGACATCGTGAAGGATTTGCCGCCCCTGTTCAGCGCCTTCTACGGGGACGAGGCGGCGCGCACCTGCCGGCACTGCGGCACCTTGCATCCGGGCAAGCAGCCGCCACCCGGATGGGCTCAACTTTCCGTTGCGTGAGACAGAAGTTTTAAGCATAAAGGATTTCATGATGCAGGATCGTCGCGCAATTTTCTTCGGCCTGGCCGGCGGTTTGCTGGCCGGCAAGGCGCTGGCCAAGCCTCGGCCAGAGGCGGATGACGCCGAGGCCCCCGGCGTTTGCCCGCGCTGCGGCCGGGTGCACGGCAAGGCCGACAAGTAACCATTCCAACGGGGGTTTTCATGCAGCTCGAACGTCGTTCGCTTCTCGCCATTCCGGCTGCCTTGGCCGCGCCGGCCATCGCCCAGGGCGCGCCGCTCAAGATCGGCATGATCACCACCCTCTCCGGCCCCGGCGGCTACCTGGGGCAGGACATCCGCGACGGCTTCCAGGTCGCTTTGGACATGGAGCAGGGCCGCCTCGGCGGCCAGGCCGTGCAGGTGATGGTGGAGGATGACGGCTTCCGCCCACCGCAGGGCAAAGCCATCGCCGAGCGCTTCCTGCGCAACGAACGCATCCGCCTCGTCACCGGCATCGTCTTCAGCAACATCCTGGGCGCCGTGGCGCCGGACGTACTGGATGCGGACGGCATCTACGTCTCGCCCAATGCCGCGCCATCGAATTTCGCGGGCCGCGAGTGCCACAAGAACTACTTCGTGCTGTCCTGGCAGAATGACAGCCTGCATGAGAGCGCCGGCGAGCTGGCGAACCGGCTGGGCTACCAGCGCATGTTCATCCTGGCGCCCAACTACCAGGCAGGGCGCGACGCCCTGGCCGGCTTCCGCCGCCTCTACAAGGGTACGGTGGTGCAGGAGATCTTCACCCGCCTCGACCAGACCGACTACGCGGCGGAGCTGGCGCAGATCCGCGCCGCCCGGCCGGACGCCGTGTTCCAGTTCCATCCCGGCGGCCTGGGCATCGCCTTCCTGCGGCAATACGCCCAGGCCGGGCTGCTGAGCACGATCCCGCAATGCATGCCCGCGCCGAGCATGGATGCCGGGACCCTGGCGGCAGTAGGCGAGGCGGCGGAGGGGGTGAACCTCAGCAGCCACTGGAACAGCGACTTCCCGAATGCGGCGAACACCGCCTTCGTCACCGCCTTCCGCGCCAAGCACAACCGCACCCCCACCTTCTACGCGCAGCAAAGCTTCGACAGCGCGGTGGCCATCGGCGCCGCGCTGCGGCAGACGCGCGGGTCGATCGACCCCGCGGCATTCCGCACCGCCATGCTCAAGGCCGAGTTCACCAGCACCCGGGGCGCCTTCCGCTTCAACACCAACCAGCACCCGATTCAGGATTGGTGGTCGCTGAAAGTGGAGCGGGTGAACGGCCAACTGGCGCTGGTGACCAAGGATAAGATTCTTGAGAACCACGGCGACGTCTTCGCGGCGCAGTGCCGCATTTGACCCTGGCCTTGCACACGGGTTGCACCCAATCCGTTGGGAGATTCCCGGCTCAAAGCCGGGCATGACGGACCTTGGATTTCACGCGTCTCCGATCGTCATGGCCGGGCTTGACCCGGCCATCTCCTGACATTCACGCGCGACATCCGGGCATTTCATGGCGCTGATCGTCGAGCAGATTCTGAACGGCCTGCAGCTCGGCGTTACTCTCTTCCTGCTGGCAGCAGGGCTGACCCTGGTCTTCGGCATCATGGGGGTCATCAACCTCGCTCACGGCTCCCTCTTCATGATCGGCGCCTTCGCCGCCGCCCTGGTGGCCCAAGCCGCCGGCAACTGGTGGCTCGGGCTGCTGGCGGGCGTGGCCGCCTCAGCAGTCATCGGCATGGCGGTCGAACTCCTGGTGCTGCGCCGCCTGTATGCGCGCGACCATCTCGACCAGGTGCTGGCGACCTTCGGGCTGATCCTGTTCTTCAATCAGGGCATCACCATGCTGTTCGGCCGGCAGCCGCTGATGGTGGCGCTGCCGGCAGGCTTCCAGGGCTCGGTGGAAATCTGGCCCGGCATTCCCTACCCCACCTTCCGGCTGCTGATCATCGGCGTCGGCCTGCTGGTGGCGCTGGGACTCTACGTGCTGATCCAGCGCACCCGCATCGGCATGCTGGTCCGCGCCGGGGCCACGCATCGGGAGATGGTGCGGGCGCTGGGGGTGGATATCAGGCTGCTGTACACGCTGGTCTTCGGCCTGGGCGCGTTCCTGGCCGGGCTGGCCGGGGTGATGGCAGGCCCGATCGGCAACGTGCAGGTCGGCATGGGCGAACAGATTCTCATCCTCACCTTCGTGGTGGTGGTCATCGGCGGCATCGGCTCGGTGCGTGGCGCGCTGTTCGGCGCCCTGTTGGTGGGCGTGGTGCAGACGCTGCTGAGCGGCTTCGTGCCGGGCTGGCTGCGCCAGGTGATGGCGGGCAGCGAAGCGGATGCGCTGGGCGCCGCCCTCTCCTCCATGGGCGTGTACGTGCTCATGGCGGCGGTGCTGCTGGTGAAGCCGCGCGGGCTGTTCCCGGCCCATGCGTAGTGCCGTGGCGCTTGCCGTGCTGCTGGCGCTCGCCATCGCCCTGCCCTGGGCCGCCGAGGCCGCGGGCCAGCCGGCCACCATCGGCCTGGCCACCCGCATCCTGTGCTACGGCATCGCCGCCGCCTCGCTCAACCTCATCCTGGGCCATGGCGGCATGGTCAGCTTCGGCCACGCCGCCTATTTCGGCCTGGGCGCCTACACCGTGGGCATCCTATGGGAACATTTCCGCCTGGGCGAACCGCTCTGGGGCCTGATCCCCGGCACCAACGAGCTGCTCAAGCGGCTGTCGGACATCGTGCTGGCGACGGTCA
>CAXTJY010000481.1:0-3876 GCA_964244395.1 uncultured Rhodovarius sp. | reverse complement strand
ACGGCGAGAGCTTCGAGCGCAACGTCGGCCAGGCAAGCCAGTTGAAGCTGGCCAGGGGGTTGAACGGCCTGTGGAACCAGGGTGGCCTGATGTACGCGATCCCGTTCCGTTAGCAGTTGGACCAGCTCACCACCAGTTCGTCCCGGAACCCGAACCGCACCAAGTGCCGCCCGACGATGCCCTGCACCTGCGCCAGCGCCTCCGCGTCCGGCGCCTGCACCTGCATCACCAGTGCGTCGGCCTCGGCCGCGAGGGTGCACGGGCCGATCGGGAAGGCGATGGTGCCTGCATCTTCGGTCAGGGTCACCGGCAGCCTATGCTGGAAGTGCCTGCAAAGTTGCGCCAGGTAGCGCCGGGGCAGGGTGGTCGGCACCCGCGCCTCGCTTCGAAGCAGTGCGTCCATCAGCTCCGCTCCACGGCAAGTGCGGCAGCGTCCAGCACCGCGGCCACTGCCTCCGCCTGCGCTTGGTCCAGCGGTCCGCGGCCCATCCGCATCCGCAGCGCGAGCTTCAGGTTCTCCATCGCCCGCACCACCTGCGGTGCCGGGCCACCGCCATGGGTGCGAGTGGCCTCGTCGATCCGGGACAGGATGGCGGACAGGGCAGGGCGGTTCGCCTCCAACCAGGCGGTGCCCTCGGCCGTGATCGTATGCAGCTTCTTCGCGCCGTCGCCCGGTGTGACGGTGACCATCCCGGTCTCCTCCAGCAGCGTCAGCGTCGGGTAGATCACCCCCGGGCTGGGCGTGTAGGCCCCAGCCACGCGCTGCTCGATCTCCTTGATGATCTCGTACCCGTGCCGCGGCTTCTCGGCGATCAATTGCAGGATCAGCAGCCGAAGGTCCCCGTGCGCGAAGAACCGTCCCAGCCCCGAGCGCCCGCCAGCACCCCCGCCTGGCCCGCGATGCGGCGAACGTCCCTCGAACCCGGACTCGCCCCGGGCGAAGCGGCGGCCATGGCAATGCCCATGGCGATCGCGGAACAGTTTGAGCAACATGGATCAACTCCGATCGTGTTTCGATGTATCGTATTACAGATATATCGAGACTCGGTCGATTTCAAGAGTCTTGTTCACCCCACCTGTCCCGCAGCCAAGCGCGACCCTGCGACCGGTGCTTCGGCAACGACCATAGCATCCTGCCTCGCGCAGCGTGCAGCTTGCCCGGAACGCGCAAAGACCAGCACGCGAAACTCTCGGAGCCGCAAATGTCCCTTGCTCCCCGTCCCGTCCGACCCCAGCCGCTGCCCGACCTGCCTGGGTGCAGTGCATGAGCGCCCGCGCTGCACCGCACGCCTTCTTCGGCTGGCGCGTGGTCTGGGCGGCCTTCACGGTCGCGGTCTTCGGATGGGGGGTGGGCTTCTACGGCCCACCTGTGTTCCTGCACGCGATCCATGCGGCCCGCGGCTGGCCGGTGTCGCTCGTGTCCGCTGCGATCACGTGCCATTTCCTGCTCGGCGCCGTCGTGGTGGGCAACCTGCCCGCGCTGCACCGGCGCTTTGGGCTGGTCGCGGTGACCCGCGGCGGCGCCTTGGCGACGGCGGTCGGTTTCCTGGGCTGGGCTGTGGCGCAGGAGCCGTGGCAGTTGTTTGCAGCCACGCTGTTCAGCGGCTTCGGCTGGGCAGCGACGGGGGCGGCAGCGATCAATGCGATGGTGTCGCCCTGGTTCGCCCGACGGCGGCCTGCGGCGCTCAGCACCGCCTACAACGGGGCCAGCGTCGGCGGAGTCGTCTTATCGCCGTTGTGGGTCGCGCTCATCGCAGCACTCGGCTTCGCCGGCGCCGCCGCGACGGTCGGCGCTGTCATGGTGCTGACGGTCTGGTGGCTGTCCGGCCGCGTTCTCGGCCGCACCCCGGCAGGCATGGGGCTGCTGCCGGACGGTGATGCACCCAGCGCCCCGGCGCCGGCCCGCATCGGCAGCCCGGCCATACCGTTGCCGGGCGCAGCGCTTTGGCGCAGCCGGCGGTTCGTCACCCTGGCCGTGGCGACCTCGCTGGGACTGTTCGCACAGATCGGCTTGATCGCGCACCTGTTCTCGCTCCTGGTGCCGGCGCTCGGGGCGCAGCTTGCCGGGTTCGTCGCCGGGCTGGCGACGGCCGCCGCCATCGCCGGGCGCACCGGCATGGGTTGGCTGCTGCCGCCCGGCGCCAATCGGCGGCGGGCGCTCGCAATGAACTACGGCGTGCAGCTTTGCGGCTCGCTGACGCTGCTGGCCGCGGCGGGAACGAGCGTGCCGCTGCTGCTGGCGGGCATCGTGCTGTTCGGGCTGGGCTTGGGCAACGCCACGTCCATGCCGCCCCTGATCGCCCAGCAGGACTTCGCGCCATCCGACACCGCCCGCGCCGTGGCGCTGGTCACGGCCTGCAGCCAGGCCTGCTACGCATTCGCCCCGGCGGTCTTCGGGATGCTGCGCGACGTCGCCGCGACGGCAGGCGCCCTGCAGGGCAACGGCGCCCCGCTCCTGTTCGTCACGGCGGCACTCGTCCAGTTCGCCGCCGCGACCGCAGTCTTGCTGGCCCGACCGCCCCCGGCACGGAGCACGATGGCGCAAGCCTGATCATTTCAAGCTGCTACCGTCCCGCTTCGGCATCCTTCACCGCCCGCCACTCCGCCTCCATCGCCTCCAGCCCCGCATCGCCCGGCGCCACCCCCCGCGCCGCCAGCCGCACCTCCACTGCATCGAACCGTCTGCTGAACTTGTCGTTCGCCAGCCTCAGGCACGCCTCCGGGTCCAGCCCCAACTTCCGCGCCAGGTTGGCCGCAACGAACAGCACGTCGCCCACTTCGTCAGCCAGCCGGGCAGGGTCCGCGTCCGGCAACTCTGCGCGCACCTCCGCGATCTCTTCCTCCAGCTTTTCCAGGACCTGGCCCGCATCGGCCCAGTCGAACCCGACCCGGCCCACCCGTGCCGTGATCTTCAACGCCCGCGTCAGCGCCGGGAGCCCGGTTGGTATGCCGTCCAACGTCCGATGCTCCTGCCGCGCTTGCCGCTCCATCAGCTTCTGTGCCTCCCAGCCCTCTGGACCTGGCTTGCCGCTGGGAAAGACGTGAGGGTGCCGCCGTAGCATCTTGTCTGTAATCGCCCTGGCAACATCGGCGAAATCGAACAGCTTGGCTTCCTGCGCCATGCGTGCGTGGTAGACGACTTGGAACAAGAGGTCCCCCAACTCGTCCGGCAACGCCCCCATGTCCCGCCGCGCAATGGCGTCGGCGACTTCGTACGCTTCCTCGATCGTGTAGGGGGCGATGGTATCGAAGCTTTGCACCTGGTCCCAGGGACAACCATGGTCCGGGTGCCTCAACGCGGCCATGAGAGCGAGGAGGCGGGCGGTCTCGACCAGGGGGTCCGCGTCCTCGCGGCTGCCAGTTGCTTCCGTCACGAGCGCCCGTGTGGGTGCTCGATCTCCACGAACTGCACGTCCGGCCACGCCGCCGCCGCTGCATCCCGGAGAGCCACTGCCGCTCTGGTCGCGTCTGCGGGATGCATCTCCAGGGCCACGGCGGCCCGTTCGCGCACGACCGGGTCGGCCAACCTGCCGAGCACGCGCCCGACGCTGTCGCCGATGGCTTGGCCATACGCAAGTTCGGCCTTGTCCCTGGCCACGTCAGGAATCCGGCCGCCCAGCCCGAGCGTCAGGAAACCAAGGTCGAGGGCGTCCCGGCAAGCCGTCCCAGGGTCGGCCCACCTGTCGGCGTTGGCCAGGAGCTTCTCGGCGACCTGGTCGTCGTCAGACAGTACGGGAACACCCAGGAGATCATCGATCCCGCCGGAGAGCTGGATGCGGCCTTCCTGCACGATCTCGACTTTGACGGGCTGTCCCTTCCAGCCGAGCACGCCGCGTATGCCATAGCGGTCAGCCCGCAACTCGCGGATCGTCTCCG
>CAXTJY010000480.1:0-3881 GCA_964244395.1 uncultured Rhodovarius sp. | reverse complement strand
CTACCTCAACGCCAGGGAGACGCTGCGCACGCTGCTCGCCCTCGGCTGCGTCCCCGTCATCAACGAGAACGACACCGTCGCCACCGCCGAGATCCGCTTCGGCGACAATGACCGCCTGGCCGCCCGGGTGGCCGAGATGATCTCGGCCGACGCCCTCATCCTGCTTTCCGACATCGACGGCCTCTACTCAGCGGACCCTCGGAACAACCCGTCGGCCAGTCACATCGCCCAGGTCCCCCGCATCACCGAGGAGATCATGGCCATGGGGGGCGAGCCACCGCCCGGCTATTCCTCCGGCGGCATGCGCACCAAGCTGATCGCCGCCCGCATCGCGACCGGCGCCGGCTGCGCCATGGCCATCGCCCGCGGTGATATCGAGCACCCTATCGCCGCGCTGGAAGCGGGCGCCCGCTGCACCTGGTTCGCCCCGGCGCCGGAGGGCCGCAACGCCCGCAAGAGCTGGATCGCCGGCAGCCTCGAACTTCGCGGCGAATTGCATGTGGATGACGGCGCCGCCCGCGCGCTGCGCCAGGGTCGCTCCCTTCTTCCTGCCGGCGTGCGGGCGGTGCAGGGCCAGTTCCAGCGCGGCGACGCGGTCCGCGTGCGCGCGGCAGACGGGGCCGAATTGGCACGTGGCCTCAGCGCCTATGATTCAGCCGATGCCGCCCGCATCGCCGGCCACCGCAGCGCGGAAATCGAGGCCCTGTTGGGTTGGCGCGGCCGGGACGAACTCATTCATCGCGACGACCTGGTGCTGCTGTAGCATCGGCGCCGCTACCACCCGGTTGCGGCGGCATACAGCGTCTCGTCCGGCCTGCCTTACGCCGTCCCTCTCGTTGCCGAATGCAAAACAGGCAGAACACCCCAGCGCCTTTGCGCCGCGCCAGCAGCCGCTCTTCCGCGGCTGCTTCGCATCGGTCACCGCTTCGGGGTAGTTTCCGGCCGATTCCGGAGAATCCCGTGCAACCTGCCGTTTCGCTCGCCGTGGGCAGCGTCGTCGTCGCCGCCTTGGTGCTGGCGCTGAAATTCGCCGCCTGGTGGCTGACCGGCAGCGTGGCGCTGTTCGCCGATGCGCTGGAATCGGTGGTGAACGTGGCCGCGGCACTGGCGGCGCTCGCCGCCGTCCGGGTCTCCGCCCGCCCAGCCGACGCCAACCACCCCTACGGCCACCACAAGGCGGAGTATTTCTCGGCCGTGCTGGAAGGCGCGCTGATCCTGGTCGCCGCCTTCGTCATCCTGAGCGAATGCTGGTCGGCCTGGAACAACCCGCGCGCCTTCGAGCTTTCCGCCACCGCGCTGCTGATCGCGGCGACGGCGACGGCGGCCAACGCGGCCTGGTGCTGGCACCTGTTCCGGCGCGGCCGGGCCTTGCGCTCGCCGGCGCTGCTGGCCGATGCCCGCCATCTGCTGTCCGATGTGGTGACGAGCTGCGGCGTGCTGCTCGGCATCGTCCTGGCGCGGGCCACCGGCCTGGCCTGGCTGGACCCGGCGCTGGCGGCTCTGACGGCGGCCAACATCCTGTACAGCGGCGCCGGGCTGATGCGGGAGAGCTTCGCGGGGCTGATGGACGAGGCGCCCGCGCCGGAAGTGCTGGCCCGCATCCGCGCTCTGGTGGGCGAATACGGCGCCGGCGCCATCGAGGCGCATGACCTGCGCATGCGCCAGGCCGGCCGGCGCAGCTTCATCGAGTTCCATCTGGTCGTCCCCGCCGCCATGACGGTGGCCGACGCGCACGACATCTGCGACCGCATCGAGGCCGCGCTGCGTGAGGCGGTGGGTGAGGCGGTGATCACCATCCATGTCGAGCCGGAGGGCAAGGCGAAGCACAGCGGGGTGCTGGTGTTGTGATTGCGGCCGCGGGCCGCCTGCCGCGCAGCCGTGCGGCCTGGGATGCCCAGCCGCTCACCGTGCTGGTCTCCCTGCTGGTGCATCTGGCCGCGGCGATCGGCCTGCTGTGGTGGGCCGGCCGCGCGCCGACGCCGGAAGCAGAACCGGACCAGGCGGTGGAGCTGATGTGGGACCGTCGGGAGGAGGCCTCGCTCGCCACCGGCCCGGCCGGCGAGACGGCCTTGCCCGAGGCACCGCCCAGCAGCGCCCCGCCGCCGGCGCCGGAATCGGCACCCGAGCCGCCATCGACGGCAGCGGTGCCCGCGCCCCCCCTTCCGCCGCCCGCCGCGCCGCCCGCCAGGCCGCCCGCGCCCGCACCACCGCCGGCCACGCCGCCAGCGCCGCCAATCCAGACGGCCCCTTCCGCGGTGCTGCCGATGCCGCCGCTGGCGGCGCTCCCCTCGCCGACGGCCCTTGCGCCACCCCCGCCGCCGCCGCCTCGGGCCGAAGCTCCCACGCCTCCGATCCCGCCCGCCGCCGAGGCGGCCCCGCCCGAGCCGCAGCCGGACACGCAGCAGGCCCGGCCGCAGCCGCGCCCCGAGCCGACCCGTCCGACGCAGCGCCAGGCGGCTTCGCGTGCCCCCGCCCGCCCGGCGCGCGAGGCGCCTCCGGGCCCCGAGCGACCCAGCGAGGCCGCGCCATCGCAACAGGGTGGCGGCGGCGCGCTGGCGCTGGGCCCCACCGCCCCACCGGTTCCCGACTCCGGCTATGCCAGGGCCGACCCGGTCTATCCGCCAGCCTCGCTGATTCGCGGCGAGCAAGGGGTCGTCGCCGTCAGCCTGATCGTCGGGCCTGACGGCCGGGTCCAGGCGGTGCGCATCCTGCGCTCCAGCGGCTATCCGGCGCTGGATGAATCGGCCCGTCGCGCGGCCCTGAACTGGCGCTTTCGCCCGGCGCTCCGAAATGGAGAGCCGGTGGCGGGCCAGATCGATACCGGCATCCGCTTTGTTCTGAACTGAGGAATTTTGGCATGGTCAGGCTCGACGTCATCACGACCCGCGGCGGCGATTCTGGCGAGACCTCGCTGGGCGACGGCAGCCGGGTGCGCAAGGACGCGCTGCGGGTCGAGGCCTACGGCACCGTGGACGAGGCCAACTGCGTCCTCGGCCTGCTTCGCCTGCATCTGGCGGGCGACGCGATGGCCGATGCGATGCTCGGTCGCGTCCAGAACGAACTGTTCGATCTCGGCGCCGATCTCTGCGTACCCGGCACCGGCGCCGATCGGCTGCGGATCAGCGAGGCGCAATGCGCGCTGCTGGAGCAGGATCTGGCGGCGATGAACACGGCGATCGCGCCGTTGAACTCCTTCATCCTGCCCGCCGGCAGCCCGGGTGCGGCACATGCCCATCTGGCACGCACGGTGGTGCGGCGGGCAGAGCGGCTGGCGGTGACGCTGGCGGCGGCGGAGCCGGTGAACCCGGAGGTGGTGCGCTACCTGAACCGCCTGAGCGACCTGCTCTTCGTGCTCGGCCGCCGGCTGAACGACAACGGCGCGGCGGATGTGAAGTGGGTGCCCGGCGCCAGCCGCTGAGCGGGTGCCGCACCCTCCCGGCCAGGTGCCAACTGGACTGCGGCCACGGCATGGCGCAGATGGCGGGCCGATGGAATTGCGCACCGCCGATTTCGACTTCGCGCTGCCCCCTGGGCAGATCGCGCAGCACCCCGCCCGCCCGCGCGACTCCGCCCGGATGCTGGTGGTTGACGAGGGGCTGCGCGACATGGCGGTGGCCGACCTGCCAGGGGTGCTGGCGCCCGGCGACCTGATGGTGGTGAACGACACCCAGGTCATCCCGGCGCGGATGGTCGCCTTCCGCGGCGCGGCACGCATCGAGGTGATGCTGAACCGCGCCGAGGGGGCGGGGGTGTGGCATGCGCTGGTGCGCAACGCCCGCCGGCTGCGGGCGGGCGACGTGCTGCGCTTCGAGGGGTCGGCGGTCACCGCGCTGGTGCTGGAGGCGCCGCGCGGCCTGGCCTTTGTCGAGACTTCAGACGCG
>CAXTJY010000479.1:0-3883 GCA_964244395.1 uncultured Rhodovarius sp. | reverse complement strand
GGCTCCCGTGAGGAGGCCACCAATATGTGACATTAAGATGTTGTTGTTTTGTTCTCATGAAAGGGGCGGCGAATCGAGTCTTTTCGATTCGGGGTCGGGCATTCTCCGACTGCAGGCGCCGCCGCCGGCCAAGGCAGCCCAGACGCGCCCTCAGGCGGGATGGACACGGCTAAGGTCCCGATTGCCCCGCCACTCGCCGCGCCGTCAGAGCCCTGTGCGGGATGGTCGGCGCGGGACCTGAGGATACGGGGATCGGATTTGAACCGACGACCTCTTGGTTATGAGCCAAACGAGCTACCAGGCTGCTCTACCCCGCAGTCATCGGTCTCGCATTCGTCCGATTCATCGTCAATCCACATAGGAATGTGTGGCTGGTGCCCATTTTGTCCGTCCCGGCAGGAAGCGCCCGTTTTGCCAGAAGGCTTTGCGGACCTCATTGGGGCGGAGCTTGCCGGTCTTGGCTCGTTCACCCGTCAGGCCGGCAGGGCTCATGCCCTGGCTCAGAACCGTGACGATCACGGCGTCATCAGGCACCCACCAGGCCTGCGCGATCTGGTCACCTGCCGAGATGGCGTAGAGCTCGGATTGATCACCACTGCGGATCAGCACAGCCTTGCGGTCCAGGATCGACAGGACGGCGGCCAACCATTCCGGGCGCGTGAGGTTGCGACCCAGCCGGAGGATCATGCGCTCCTGGGCATGGTTCGATACGCCAGGCAGGTTGGGCTCCAGGGTCACCATCATACTCTCCTCACCCCACATGAAGGTTACGAGATCATATTTCAATGTGATTGTAGAATCATTCGGGGTCAGTGAATCCTGGTGTCGTGATCTCGTGAGTGTCCAGCCGGCCATGGCTCAGGCGGTCTTCGGTGTCCTGGCTCCACTCCCGATAGGCCTCGAGGAGGCCAGAGCCAGCGCCGAACAGCTCTGTGTATGCGCCGGCGGCGGCATCGACCCAGTCGTCGTGGCTGCCCGTCGGGAAGCTGCAGATTTCATCAAGGAAGTCGGCGTTCCACGATCCTTCGACCAGGAAGACGTTGCCGACCTCAGCTGCTGAGGCAAAGCCGCGGGCGCGCTCCTCCTTCTTCCCTGTCTCGGCCACGAACTTCACGGGCTTCGGCGCGAAAAAGCGCTGCTGGGCCTGCATGCGGGCCAGGCCGGCGGCCGCGGGATCCTTGGGCAGGATAAGGCGGCAGCTCGAGCCGTCCTGCTGCGCCGTCGCCCTGATGGCCTGGTCGACCATCGCGGCGCTGTCGCGCAACCGGGTGGCGTGGTGGATGATGACGTGGCCCGCATCGTCCTTCCCCATCCGGACACCAGCCGTCCAGTCGGGGTCGGTTCCGGGCTTCGGCAGGGTGCCGGCCAAGTCCCACTTCCGGACGGTGCTGCGCAGCGAGGCGGCCGGCGCCTGCGGGATGATGCGGAACCAGTGGCGCTGGAACATGCCGCCGGCGCGCGGCACGGGCGACTGCTGGAGCTGGCCCGATGCCGCATATGTGCCCAGCGCCTGCTTGAGCTTCGCCAGGGCGGGCGCGCTGATCCGGCTGGCATGCAGGATCTCGCCTGGCTGCCGGGGATCGCGTGGGTGGCGGTCCGGATGATCGGGGTCGAACTCCATCGGGAAGACGACCTTGTGGTAGCCGAGCTTCATGCAGGCGCCGGCGACGTCTTCGACGTGGACGCGTTGCTGGATGACGATCTTCACGCCCAGGTCCTGCTGGTTCAGGCGGGTCGAGACGACCTCTCGCCACCAGGTCAGGACGTTGCCGCGCTCCACGGGGCTTTCGGCCTGGAGGATGTGGTTGAGGTCGTCGGCCAGGATGAAGTCGGCGCCGTGCCCCGTGACCATTCGGGCCGGGGTCGCGCAGAACCGGTGCCCGCCGGCCGTGGTCTCGTAGTAGGTCTTGTTGTTCTGGTCATCGACGAAGGCGACGCCGGCGTGGGGGGTTGCCGGCTGGAAGGCCTGAGCGGCCTCCTGGCCCGCAGACGAGCTGGGGCTTTGACCTGCCGGCTGATACGCCTTGCCGGGATCCTTGAACGGCGTGGCCTTCACGCCCGCATGGCCCTTTGGCAAGTAGGGCGACCCAGGACCCCAGCGATCCTGATACCAACGCGAGCGCACCAGGCGTCGGCTCTTCACGGCATCGCGGGTCGCCAGCGTCATCTCGTGGCTGGCCGTGATGAACTTCGCCGCCGGATCCCAGGTCCAGACCCAGGCGGGGAACATGACGCTCAGGACGACCGACTTCAGGCTGCGGGGCGGCACGCACACGACGAGCTCGCGTTTCTGCCGGCACGCCGCGGCCTGCATCTCGTCGCACAAGACATCCAGGTGCCAGTTCCAGCTCAGCTTCGCCGGGTCGGCCTCGTGCCAGGCCATCCGAACGAACGCCTTGAAGCTCCGCGGCCCCAGGATGGCGTCGAGGGCCGCTCGGTCCGGGTTGCCGCGACCAGCCAAGCGGATCAGCCGGGGATCGATGGATCGCCGCGGGCCGCCGTCATGCAGGGCCGCGCTCATTCGTCGGCCTGGTGGTCGATCATCGGCCCACTGGGCGGCATCGGCACAGCCGGGCGATCGCGCCGGTTGTCCAGCAGCTCGGCCGCCTCGAAGATGCGCTCCAGCTCCTCGGTCGGGAGGGCGCCGAAGTCGGGCATCTCAGGGTTGCCGCCGGCGAGCGCCTGAATGGCCTCCTCCTTCTCGCTCTCTTGCTTCGCCTTCGTCTGGTCAGCCTTCTCGATCATCCGGAGGTCCACGATGCTGAGCTCGTAGGTCCGGAGCGTCTCGATCAGCCCCTTCATGGCGCCCAGGATGGCCGCGAGGGTGTCGCGGCCGCCGGGCATCAGGCCGTTCAGGGCTTTGGCCTGCCGGGCCAGCCCCTTCGCGTCCTCGTCGTCCACGGGCGTCATCGCCACCATGGCGTTCTTCAGCATCAGGTCCACGATGCCGCGCAGCTTCTCCGTGCGGGTCTCCTGGTGCTGCCGGATCTCCATGCGAGCCCGGAGGTTCTCATCCACCGGGCGCAGCTGAGCCTGCAGGCTGAGGGGGAGCTTGCGCTGCATGGCCGGCGGCGCGTGCTTTGGGGTGGGCTGAGCCGCCGCGCTCTTGAAGGTGCCCGTGCCCTTGGGGCGCGGCGGCGCGGGAGTGGGCTTGGCCTCCTGCTCAGGCTTGGGCGGCGCCTCTCCCTCGGGGCGGGCCGGCATCTCGAGGCCGTTCGTCCTGAAGTGCTTGTAGATCGCCGCGCGGCTGATGCCGAACCGCCTGGCGACCTCCGAGACCGAAAGCCCGCTCAGCACGCTGCTCTTGATCTGCGCCCAGTCGTCTTCGGTGAGGTGGCCAGCCATCCTCCCGTCATGGTGACGGGTTACAGCCCTGAGCAAGGGAAGTGTTACCAGCCGGGGTGTATTTCTCCCCTTTGGGGTTTCACCCCCGTTACCGCACTGATCTAATTAAGGTTTCAGGCGGTAATCGACGGGCCTCCGTACCCTGATGGAGGGCGAGGCGCCGGTGGGGCGCCGGATGGCCACCGGCTCAGGACTGAGGTGCGGACCATCGTGCGTAAGGCCCACCAGGTCGCCACGATGATCGCGCACCAGTACGGGATCGAGGCCAGAGACCCAGCCGGAGCAGAGCTTGTCCAGGACGGCCTCCTCGCGAGCTCGGTGGGCCGCGCCGGCCTGGGTCATGATGTCCTTCAGGCCGGCATCAACTGCGTCGAGGAAAGCGTCGAGGTCCTTGATACAGTCGCTCATCCGGCAGCCTTCAGAATGGCGATCGCCGCAGGCTTCTCGAAATTACCCCCCAGGTCCTCAACCATCAGGACGCCCACCTCGGCCAGCGCCTCGATGTCGGTGTCGTCGGGCAGTTGCGCGTAGCCGATCA
>CAXTJY010000478.1:0-3887 GCA_964244395.1 uncultured Rhodovarius sp. | reverse complement strand
AGATCGGCTCGCGCATGGTCGATGCCTCGCTCATGTCGTCTGGAATGCTGGAGCGATCATCAGCCAGGCGGCGATTTCCGCCACCTCCCGCTCCTGCGGCCGCAGGCCTGGGCGCGACAGGCTCCATCGGTCAGCAACGATTCGCGCCGCCGGCGTCTCCGCGGTGCCGAAAAGCTGGTGGGACAGTGCGGCCGTCACCTCGGGCACCGACAGCCCGGCCAAACCAGGGTAGAGGCTGGCGGCGCCGGCGCCATGCGCATTGGTCGCCAACCCATGGATCAGGAACCAGCGCGCCCGCAGGGCCGCGCCGTCCAGATAGGCTGCCGGCGCCAGGGGCTGCCCCTCCGGCGTGGGCCAGAAGAAAAGCCTTTGTCCCGAATCGGCCATGGCGTTCATCAATACCATGTTGATCCAGGGTCGCTGCCCCAACGCGCGCATGGAGAAAGCCACCAGATCGAGTGGCCGTCGAATTCTCCCCTGCGCCCGATCGAGCACTTCCGGGCCGGCCAGCAGGGCGCGCACCACTCGCGCCATCTGGTCCCTCGCCTGGCCATGGCGGATGAAAGCGTCGACGCCGCGCGCCACGCACTGTTCAGGCGCTGCCGGGCCAATCAGGAAGCGGGCCAGCTTGCTTACCACATGCCGGGCCGTCGCCGGGTGCGACGCGCATGCGTCCAGTACCGCGCGACCATCCGCCAATGCAGGGGCGAAGGGTTCCATGGCCTGGCCGAGAAAACGCTTCTGATACGGGTCGTGCCAGCTTTCCGCATAGGCGAATGAGCCCGTCGTCGGCATCGTCGAGCCATTTTCCAACCGCTGGCCGTCGGCGATGGTCCAGCCAGTCAGCGCCCGTGCCGCCTCCCACACATCGCCATCGGTGTAGCCCTCCGGCCGGCCCACCGACGCACCGGGCACGCGGGCGGCGTTGCGGCTGGCGCCGTAGTAGGCGGCGGCGCCCAACGTGTGAAGTTCCAGCAGCTCGCGCCCATAATTCTCGTTTGGCGCCCCTGCACGCGACGTTTGGTTGGACAGGTAGCTGAGCATGGCCGGGCTCGTCGCCATCGCCTCCAGCAGATCGCGAAAGCGCACCATGGCGTGGGCGCGGACGCGCCGGTCATGCTCGACGATGGAGACCGACACCGGCCAGCCGGCCTGGGCGGAGACCGAAAAATGATCGTGCCAGAACTCCACCAGCCGTTCCCTCAGCTGCGCTCGCGCCAGAACCTTGCGTGCCACCGTCGCCAAAGACGTTTCCTGGAACGGCCGTTCCCGCTCGGCGTGCGGCAGCACCCTGCGGAAGTCGCCCAGGCCCCAATTGCGGGCTTGCGACGCGCCGAGGGTTTCCAGCGTCGTGCGGCTGTCGAACTCCGTCTCGGGCGTGGTGCCGGGATAGCGCAGCGGCATCGTCATGGCGGCGAGGTGCGCTTCCAGGGCGGCGTCGGCTTCCGGCATCGCGAGCTGCGCATCCAGCCAGGCCAGCAGCGAGCCCTGGCCGACCTGTTCCGCCTCGCCGGGCCGCGGGCCGTAGCCTGCGCGGCTCAGCAGCAGATGAGCAGCCTCGACGCCGAGCGGAGAACCGGGGGAGGACATGCGCACGTTCTTTAGGACAAGTGGTGCCGGTGAGGAATCGGATTCGTGAAACGCTGTGTTTCATCGACGCGACGACGGTGTGCGCCATGGGGCAGGCTGAGCGGCCTCGACGCGGCAGAATTGCGCTTCGATTGACAATCGGCTTGCCGTCGGGATCGCGGTGCCGTCGTGGCTTCACTGCTTCGGGCGCCGTGTGATTGGCTCGGCGTCTCCTCAATCACAGGCGGTGCCGGGCATCGCCTGCCGCTACTCCAACAAATACCGCGCCTGCACCCGGTGCCCATCGGCCATCGCCCCCGTGAAGACCAACCGCGCACCGGCCGCCACGGGCGCCGCGAGCTGGCCCACCAGCCGGTTCGGCTCCACCGGTGCCAGACTCAAGGTCGCGGTCTGCCCGCCGAATTGGACGACCACGCGGCCAGAGGCGCCACGGCTGGGCGCTGCGCGGCCATTCTCGTCGTTCAGGAAGAAGGTGACGGTCTGGCCCTCCACCACCAGCTCAATGGGGTGGCCATCGGCCACGACCACCATGCCGCCATTCGGTCCCCGCGCCGGGGCGCGTTGCGACCATGCGAGGCCAGGGCCGAGTAGAAGAGCGACGGCCAGGGCGCGACGATGAAGCATCTCGATTCTCCTCGGTTTCAGAATGTTTCTACCGGGCGACCGGCCGGTGCGACGGCCTGTTCGGCCAACAAACGCTCCAGCGCGGGGCGGCCGAAGCGCCGGAACAGCAGCGGCGTCAGCACCGCATCCAGCAGAGTCGCGCTGACCAGCCCGCCGAAGATCGTGACCGCCACGGGATGCAGGATTTCCCGCCCCGGCTCGCCCGCGCCGAACAGCAGCGGAATGAGCGCCAGCCCGGCCGACAGCGCCGTCATCAGCACCGGCGCCACCCGCTCCTCACTGCCGCGGATCAGCAGCGGCCGGCCCCACCGCTCGCCCTCATGCAGCACGAGATTGAGGTAATGGCTGACCTTCAGGATGCCGTTGCGCGCCGAGATCCCGGCCAGGGTAATGAACCCGACCATGGAGGCGACAGAGAGCGGGAGGCCTGCGATCCACAATGCGGCGACCGAGCCGATCAGCGCCAGCGGGATGTTGCCCATCACCACCAGCGCCAGGGCGGTGGAGCGGTAGCGCTGCCGCAGCACCACGAAGACCAGCGCCAGCGACACCAGCGACAGCAGGCCGATGGTCCGCGCCGATTCCTCCTGCGCCCGGAAATTTCCCTCGAGCACCGCGGCATAGCCAGTGGGCAGCGGGAAGGCCTCTATAGCTGCGCGCATCTCGGCCGCGATGCCCGCCATGTCACGCGCCCCGTCGCCATTGCCGGAGACGACGATACGGCGCTGCCCGCCCTCGCGCAGCACCTGGTTGGGGCCGTCCACCTCCTCGATGCTGGCGACCAGCCTTAAGGGCACATGGCCCTGCGGGGTCGCGACCAGCAACTCGCCCAGGCCCTCGGTGGTGCGGTCGCTGTCGGCCAGGCGAACGACCACGTCGAAGCGGCGCACGCCATCGACGATCTGGCTGACCAGCCGGCCGTTGGAGAGGCCTTCCAGCGCGGCGGTCAGCGAGGCGGGCGTCAGGCCGTAAAGCGAGGCCTCGGCGTAGTCGGGCACGATCTGCAATTGCGGAATGCGCACCTGCCGTTCGACCTGCAGATCCACCAGGCCGGGAATGGAGGCCATGCGGGCCCGGAACCGCTCCGCCAGCGTGCCGAGCGTATCCAGATCCGGCCCGAACAGTTTGAGCACCACCTCGCCACGAATGCCCGACAGCAATTCGTCGACCCGGTGCTGGATCGGCTGGCCGATGTTGATGTTGGCCGGCAACGGCGCCAGCCGGGCGCGGAGGTCGGCCAGCAGCTCGGCCCGGCCGCGGTCCGACCGGCGCAGCGTTACGTCGATGACCAGCCGCTCGGCCACGGCGCCCAGCCTGGCACTTTCGGCCAGCGATATGCCAGGCCGGAAACTGACGCCGATCAGCACCGTGCCTTCGTTGAAGGCCGGGAGGAAAGCACGCGGCAACTGGGTCGCGCCCCAGGCGGCCAGGCCGAACATCAGCCCGATGCCGAGGTAGACGCGGCCCGGCCGCGCCAGCGCCCACACGAGGCCCGCGCGATTCAATCGCTTGGCAGCCCGCAATACGAAACCATCCGTACGGTGCGTCGTCGGCGCGCCCAGCAGCCAGGAAGCCAGCACGGGCGTGAGGGTGACGGACACCGCCAGGCTGGCCAGGATGGCGACGATGTAGGCCACGCCGAGCGGCGCGAACAACCGGCCCTCGATCCCCGG
>CAXTJY010000477.1:1905-3894 GCA_964244395.1 uncultured Rhodovarius sp. | reverse complement strand
ATGGAGTGGCCGAAGAGTTCGTGCCCGTCCTCCGTCCCCGCCTTGGCGGTGGCCACCGCGAAACACGAATTCTGGTAGGCGCCGGCGCGGATGGACAGGTGGCTATGCTCGACGCGCAGGTGGTGCGCTTCGAAACCGCGATTGTCCATGTTCAGGCTGGGCGTGTTGTAGCCGAGCATGACCAGCTCGACCTGCTGCAGCCCCAGCACGCGCCAGGCCTCGGGCCAGCGGCGGTCGTTGCAGATCATCATGCCGATATTGGCCGAGGTGTCCGCGATGGGCGCGCGCACCACCGGGAAGCCAAGGTCGCCGACCTCGAAGTAGCGTTTTTCCAGATGCTGCACCGTGCGGATGGGATCGTATTCGCGGTGCCCCGGCAGGTGCACCTTGCGGTATTTCAGCACGATCTCACCGGTCGGGTGGACGTAGATGGCGGTGTTGAAGTGGTGCCCGTCCGGCGTGCGTTCGGCGTAGCCGAGGTGGAAGCCGATGCCGTATTTCCGTGCGGCCTCGAACAATGGCGCGGTGGCGTTGGATGGCATGGCCGTCTCGTACCAATGCGATGCGTTGCCGATGTCCTCCTCATACCAGCGCGGGAAGAAGGTGGTGAGCGCCAGTTCGGGGAAGACCACGACCTGCACGCCGCGGCGGTATGCGTGCTCCATCAGTCGCAACATGCGGCCGACGGCGACGTCGCGCCCCTCGGCCTTCTGGATGGGACCGAGCTGGGCGGCGGCGATGGTGATGCGGCGGGTCATGGAATGGCCTCGATGCCCGTCTGTTCGACGATGCGCGCATAATGCTGCGGCCTTCGATGGAAGCCGAAATCGAAGATTTTCCCCGGCCCTCGTCCCTGCGTGATCTTGGCGAAGTCGCACTCCGCCAGAATGACCTCGTCCTCCCGCGTTGTCGCCTGCGCCAGGATCATGCCGTTCGGGTCCACGATGACGCTGCCGCCGATCAACCCCGCGCCATCCTCCACCCCCGCCTTGGCCACGGCGACCGCGAATGTGGAGTTGAAGTAGGCATTGGCCTGTGCCGACAGGATCGAATGGAAGGTGCGGATGGACAGATCCTCGGCGTCCCCCCCATTCGGGTCATAGGCGGCGGAGTTGTAGCCCAGCAGCATCAGCTCCATTCCTTGCAGCGCATAGCAGCGCCAGGCCTCGGGCCAGCGGCGATCGTTGCAGATCAGCATACCCATGATGGGTGCCCCCCATTCCGTCGCTCCGCGGAATGCCTGGAAGCCCAGGTCGCCATATTCGAAGTAGCGCTTCTCGAGCTGCTGGTACTCCTGCCCGGGGCGGAAATCGCGTGAGCCGGGCAGGTGCACCTTGCGGTACTTGCCGAGAATGGTGCCGTCCGGCCCCACGGTGACGGCGGTGTTGAAGCGACGGCCATCCGGCGTCAGCTCGGCATAGCCCAGGTAGAAGCCAACCTGGAGCTGGCGCGCCCGATCGAAAAGGCGCTGGGTGGCAGGCCCCGGCATCTCGCGCTCGTAGAACGTATCGAGTTCCGCGCCCTCCAGCAGCCAACGCGGGAAGAAGGTGGTCAGGGCCAGCTCCGGAAACACCACCAATTGCGCACCGGCCGCGGCGGCCTGTTCGAGGAGTGTGATCAGCCGGTCCAAGGTGCGGGTGCGACGGTCGGCGCGTTGGATGGGGCCGGTCTGGGCGCCGGCGATGGTGAGAGTTCGCATAACGGGAAGCTGCCCGCGCCTCCTCGACCTGTCCAGGCTCAGGCGTCCAGCTCTGCCCGCACGCTCTCCACCACCGGCCGGTAACGCGCCATCTCCTCCGCCAGGAAGGCGGCGGCGGCATCGGGCGTGCCTGGGTCGGCTGGCTCAATGCCGGCATCCTCCAGCGCGGCGCGGAACGCCCCATCCCGCAGCGCCTGATTGGTCGCCTCCGCCAGCCGCGCCAGGATGGGCGCCGGCAGGGCAGGGGGCGCGAAGATGGCGTTCCACAGCACGGCGCGGAAGCCGGCTGG
>CAXTJY010000477.1:0-1895 GCA_964244395.1 uncultured Rhodovarius sp. | reverse complement strand
CCCGAAGGCTTCCTCCAGCGTCGGCACCTCCGGCGCTGTGGCGGAGCGCCGGCCCGACGCCACCGCCAGCATGCGAACGCGGCCGGCCTGATGCAGCGGCAGCCCGCCGCCCAGGGTGTTGACCGAGAGCGCCAGCGTGCCGGCCACCACATCGTTCAGCGCGGGCGCCGCGCCGCGATACGGCACATGCGTCAGCGGCACGCCGCCGGCGCGCTGCTTCAACAGCTCGGTCGCCAGATGGAGTAGGGTGCCGGTGCCGGGCGACCCGTAGGACAGCGGCGGCGCCGCCGCCTTCGCCGCCGCCATGAAGTCCACGAGGGTCGGGGGCTGCGCGGGATGCGCCAGCCAGGCCAGCGCGCCGCCGCCCAGTGCCGCCACCATGCGGAAGTCCCGCTGCGAATCATACTGCGGCGCCCGTGACGTGAGCGGGTAGAGCGCGTGGGTGGAGGCGGTGCCGAACAGCAGCGTGTACCCATCCGGACGGGCGCGCGACACCTCCAGCGCACCGATCGCCCCGCCGGCGCCGCCGCGGTTCTCAGTGACGATGGGCTGGCCCAACTCCCGGCCCACCCGCTCTGCGTACAGCCGGGCATAGACATCGGTGGGCCCGCCGGGCGGGAAAGGAATGATCAGGCGCAGCGACCGGGCCGGAAACCCCTCCTGCCCCAGCGCCGGCGCGGCCAGCAAGGCCAGTGCCGAACGACGGGTGGGCCTCAATGCCAGAACTGCCCCGCGCCCTGCCGCGGCACGAACTGCCCTGTGCCAGGCGTCGCCAGCACTGCCTTCCCGTCCCAGATACAGCGACCTCGCAGCCAGGTCGCCGCCACCCGCGCCCGCATCGCCCGGCCGTGATAGGGCGACCACTTCGCGCCTTCGCGGTCCTGGATCGTGGCTTCGTCGAAGATGAAGTCGCCGCGTTCCAGCACGCAGAGATCGGCGTCGAAACCCACCCGGATGGCGCCCTTCTTCGGATAAAGCCCATGGAAGCGGGCAGGCCGTTCGGCGCACAGCGATGCCATCACGGTCAGTGGCAGCCCGCGCTCCATCAGCAGTGTCGCCATCAGCGGCGCGAAGCTCTGCATGCCCGTCAGCCCGGCGCCGCAGGCAAAGATGTCGCCGTGATATTCCTTCTTCACCCGATCCCATGGTGCATGGTCGGTGCTGACATAGGCGATCTTGCCGGCCTGCAATGCCACCCACATCCGCTCCACTTCATCGACAGTGCGAAAGGGTGGGTTGCATTTGCCGAAGCCTTCCAGCCGCACCAGGTCGTCCTCCGTCATGCAGAGGTACTGGATGCAGACCTCGCCCGAGGTTTTGGCACCTTGACCGCGGAACATTTCCGCGAGCTCCAGCCCGCGCGCCAGCGAGGAATGCGCGATATGGACATGCGCGCCCGTCTCCAACGCCATCTCGAAGATTGCCAGATCGGCCATCGTCTCGCACAGCGGCGGGCGGGTGCGGGCGTGCATGATGGGGTCGGTGCGGCCCGTGGCCTTCGCGGCGGCGACGGCGCCCTCGACGATCTCCTGGTCTTCGTTGTGGATGCCGACCATCAGGCTGGTCTTGGCGATCTCGCGGAAGGCCGCGACCATCGTGGTGTTGTCGATGCGCGGGAAGCGGACGGCGTCGTATTCATAGGTGGAGAGCTTGAAAGAACAGGCGCCGGCGGCGGCCAGACCCGGGATGGCGTCCACCCCGTCATGCTTGGTGATGGTGGCGTAGAGCGCCATGTCGACATGACTGGTGCGGTTCACCCACTCGACCTTCTCGGCGAAGATGCCAGCATCGGTGGTGGCGCGCGGCACGTCGTAGGGCATGTCCACGCAGGTGGTGACGCCGCCGGCGGCGGCGGACATGGAGGCGCCCTCGATGCCGGGGAAGCCCACGGCGCT
>CAXTJY010000476.1:3302-3894 GCA_964244395.1 uncultured Rhodovarius sp. | reverse complement strand
GGAGAACCTGGTGGCGACGCATTGGAACGGCGCGCCGCTGGAGCGGGTGCATGGCGGCCCGGCCCGGGCGGTGGTGCCGCATCTGTATTTCTGGAAGTCGGCGAAGTGGCTGAGCCGGATCGAACTGGTGGCGGAGGACCGGCAAGGCTTCTGGGAAGTGCGCGGCTATCACAACAACGCCGATCCCTGGACCGAGGAACGGTATGGCTGAGTGAGGGATCGTGGTGAACCTGCCGCGGCCACCAAACGCCTGCGGTGTTTGTCAATTCTTAGTTTATCGCCTAAATAGACCGACATGCAGCGCGTGTTCGAAGCCCTTTCCTCCTCCGTTCGCCGGCAGATCCTGGCGTATCTCGCTCATACCGAGCTGAATGCGGGGGAGATCGCCTCGCGCTTCGCCATGTCCAAGCCGTCCATCTCACAGCACCTTTCGGTGCTGGAGGCGGCGGGGCTGGTGGTGGCGGAAAAGCGCGGGCAGTTCGTCTATTACCGGCAGGTGCGCGAAAACCTGGTCAACGCGCTGAACGGCTTCGTGCAGGAGGCGTGCCCTGTCAGCCGGCCCTTGAAGAGGGAAAGCGCGGCCCTGGCCAAG
>CAXTJY010000476.1:0-3292 GCA_964244395.1 uncultured Rhodovarius sp. | reverse complement strand
TCCTAGCGGCACGTCAGCGCATGAAGATCGCGACCTTCAACATCAACGGCGTGGTCAAGCGGCTGGACAACCTGCTGCGCTGGTTGGCCGAGGCGCGGCCGGATGTGGCCTGCCTGCAGGAATTGAAGACCTCGCAGGAAGCGTTCCCGGCCGAGGCGCTGCGGCGGGCGGGCTACCACGCGGTGTGGCGTGGCCAGCGGACATGGAATGGCGCCGCCATCCTGGCCCGCACGCCGCCCATCCTGACCCGCCAGGCGCTGCCCGGCGACGCGGCGGACGCGCCGGCGCGGTATATCGAGGCGGCGGTGAACGGGGTGCTGATCGGCTGCCTCTACGCGCCCAACGGCAACCCTCGGCCCGGGCCGAAATTCGACGCCAAGATGGAGTGGATGGGCCGGCTGAACGCGCACGCCCGAACGCTGCTGGCCACCGGCGCCCCGGTGGTGCTGATGGGCGACTACAACGTCGTCCCGACTGACGCCGACATCTACCGGGTGCGGTCCTGGAAGGACGATGCGCTGCTGCAGCCGCAGCCCAGGGCAGCCTTTGCCGATCTGCTGTCGATGGGCTGGGCCGATGCGCTGGGCGCCAAGCGCCCCTGGACGTTCTGGGACTACAAGCGGCAGGCGTGGGAACGAGATGCGGGGCTGCGGATCGACCACATCCTGCTCAGCCCCAACCTGCGACTGATCGACTGCGGTGTGGACCGCGCGGTGCGGGGGGAGGAAGGCGCCAGTGACCACGCCCCGGCCTGGGCAGAGATTGCGGCGCCCTGATCAAGATGGCTGATGCGCCTATTCTGACGCCTACTTAGGCGCCAGCACCATGATCATCTGCCGGTTCTCCAGCCGCGGCATGCTCTCCACCTTGGCCAGCTCCGCCAACTCGGTCTTCACCCGCTCCAACACCTTCACGCCCAGCTCCTGGTGCGCCATTTCGCGGCCGCGGAAGCGCAGCGTCACCTTCACCTTGTCCCCCTCGGCGATGAAGCCCTTCATCTGCTTCATCTTGGTATCGTAATCGTGGTCGTCGATGTTCGGCCGAACCTTGATCTCCTTGATCTCGACGACCTTCTGCTTCTTGCGCGCCTCGTTGAGCTTCTTCTGCTGCTCGTACTTGAACTTGCCGTAATCGGTGATCTTGCACACCGGCGGCACCGCGCCGGGGCTGATCTCCAGCAAGTCCAGCCCCACCGAATAGGCCCGGAACAACGCGTCGCGCGAGCTCATCACCCCCACCATCTCGCCATTCTGGTCGATCAGCCGGACCTGCGGCACGCGGATATCTTCGTTCACGCGCGGACCGTCACGGCTGGGCAGTTGAGGCGCTGAAGGCATGGGGCTGCGAGGTATGGGAGTTTCTCCTGTTTGGTGTGACGGGTGTGTTATGGCGATTCGTGGCGGCGCGTGCAACGGGTTGGGTGCTTGACAGCGGGCAAAACCCGCCGCAGGCGGCTTGTCACCCCCGTGGCGATCCGGCATAAGCCGCCCCGCCGGTGACGCCACCGGCAAATCCACACGCGGCGCGCCCTTCCCAACGAAAGGGTCCGGTCCGGGGGAGACATCCCCGGGTATTGCGCCGCGGAGGTTCAACCGGACTACCATAAGGAAGGATATCGCCATGGCGATGCCACAGGTTTCCCTGCGTGCCCTGCTCGAAGCGGGCGTGCATTTCGGCCACCACACGCGGCGCTGGAATCCCAAGATGGGGCCGTATATTTTCGGCATTCGCAACCAGGTCCACATCCTGGACCTGCAGCAGACCGTGCCGTTGATGGACCGTGCACTGAAGGCGATCCGGGACACCGTCGCCGGCGGTGGCCGCGTACTGTTCGTCGGCACCAAGAAGGCGGCGGCGGAATACGTGGCCGAGGCGGCCACGCGGTGCGGCCAGTATTACGTCAACCACCGCTGGCTCGGCGGGATGTTGACGAACTGGAAGACGATCACCGGCTCGGTGAAGCGGCTGAAGGAGATGGAGGTGCAGCTCGGCGGCACGGTGGAGGGTCTCACCAAGAAGGAAACCCTGATGCTGACCCGCGACAAGGAGAAGCTCGACCGCGCGCTGGGCGGCATCAAGGACATGGGCGGCCTGCCGGACATCATCTTCATCATCGATGTGGTGAAGGAGAAGCTGGCAATCGAGGAGGCCAACAAGCTGGGCATCCCCGTCGTCGCAGTGGTGGACAGCAACGCCGACCCCTCAGGCATCGCCTTCCCGATCCCCGGCAATGACGACGCGATCCGCGCCATCAACCTGTATTGCGACATGGTGGCGGGCGCGGTGCTGGACGGCATCTCGGCCGAGATGGGCTCGTCGGGCGCCGACACCGGCGCCATGGCGGCGCCGATGGTCGAAGAGATCCCGGAGGTGGTGGCCGCCCCTGAGGCCGCGCCGGTGGCAGAAGAAGCAGTCGCGGCGACCGAGTGAGCGACCCCGGCCCCGGCCAGCGCCGGGGCCGGCCATCCAAACTTCATGCGACCGGGTGCGATTCGCCCCGCTATGCACCCCCGATATCCTGGAGAGACTGATATGGCCGAAGTCACAGCCGCCCTCATTCGCCAACTGCGCGACGCGAGCGGCGCCGGCATGATGGACTGCAAGAAGGCGCTCATCGAGGCCGACGGCAACATGGATGCGGCCGTCGACTGGCTGCGCAAGAAGGGCCTGGCCGCTGCTGCCAAGAAGTCGGGGCGGATCGCCGCCGAGGGCTTGGTGGGCGTCGCCACCGGGCCGCAGATCGCCGCCATGGTCGAGGTCAATGCCGAGACCGATTTCGTGGCGCGCAACGAGAACTTCCAGAACTTCGTCAGCGAGGTCGCCGGCCTGGCGCTGAGCGTGGGCGAGGATGTGGAAGCGATTCGCGCCGCGCATTATCCAGGCACCAGCCACAGCGTGGCCGAGGAGCTGACCCGGCTGATCGCCACCATCGGCGAGAACATGACCATCCGCCGCGCGAAGGTGCTGCGGGTGGGCGACGGCACCGTCGCCACCTACATGCACAGCGCGGTCAAGCCGGGCCTGGGCAAGATCGGCGTGCTCGTCGCCATCGAAAGCACGTCGGAGCTGGACGCGCTGACCACGCTGGGCCGACAGATCGGCATGCATGTCGCGGCCGCCCGGCCGGACGCGCTGGATGTCGATGCGGTGGACCCTTCGGCGCTGGTGCGGGAGCGCGCGGTGCTGACCGAGCAGGCGCAGGCCAGCGGCAAGCCGCCGGCGGTGATCGAGAAGATGGTCGAAGGCCGCATCCGCAAATTCTACGAGGAGGTGGTGCTGCTGGAACAGGTGT
>CAXTJY010000475.1:1627-3898 GCA_964244395.1 uncultured Rhodovarius sp. | reverse complement strand
GATGCGGAGGCGGTGGTGGCCGGCTTCTTGCGCAGTCCGGGGGTGGAATACACGGCGCTATGGTTCAACGCGGCGGGGTTGGCGCGGGCGCAGGGATTTGCCGACCGGCTGACTTTGTACGGCTCCATAACCGTGACCGGCTCGGAAGCGTTCACCCGCAAGAATCTCAACCGCACCCAGGCCGAGCAGCTGGAAGCGCAGCGCAAGAACGTGGCCACGCACCAGGCCGCCGGGGTGCCGGTGACGCGCGTCTCGCTGCAAGCCGCTTTCGGCTGCAACTACTCCGGCGCGGTGACGGCGGCCCAGGCGCTGGAGGCGCTGTCCGGCGCCATGGCCATCGCCGCCGGGACGGGCTGCGACGTCCAGAAGATTTCGCTGGCCGACAGCATGGGCTGGGCCAATCCGCTGCTGGTGGAGCGGCTGGTCAGCGCGGTGCGGGAGCGCTTTCCGGGCCCGAAAATCTCCCTGCACCTGCACGACACGCGCGGCCTGGGCATCGCCTGCGCCGCCGCCGGGCTGCGGCTGGGGGTGTCACAATTCGACGCGGCCGTGGCCGGGCTGGGCGGCTGCCCCTTCGCCGGCCACCCCGGCGCGCCCGGCAATATCGCCACCGAGGAGCTGGTGTTCCTGTGCGAGGAGATGGGCATCGCCACCGGTGTGGACCTGGATGCGTTGATCGCTGCGGCGGCGCTGGCCGAGCGCATCGTGGGGCACCGCCTGCCCTCCAACCTGCTGCGCGGCGGCGGGCTGGCGGCTTTCAGGCGGGCGGCGTGATGCCCGCGCGCGTCATGGCCGGGCTCGATCCGGCCATCTCCCGCAGCAAGGTCGCGCCGCGGCGCCGAAGAGATGGCCGGGTCAAGCCCGGCCATGACGGTTGTGGGTGGGATCGCGTCGCATGACCCTCCCCCTGGACGGCATCCGAGTCATCGAATTCAGCCACATGGTCATGGGACCGTCCTGCGGCATGATCCTGGCCGATCTGGGCGCCGAGGTGATCAAGGTCGAGCCGCCCGGCGGTGACCGGACCCGGCACCTGAAGTCCTCCGGCACCGGCTTCTTTGCCGCCCTCGGCCGCAACAAGAAATCCGTGGTGCTGGACACCTCCGACCCAGCCGATATCGACACCCTGCTGCGCCTGATCGACACCGCCGACGTGGTGCAGGAGAACTTCCGCCCCGGCGCCCTGGCCGAGAAGGGCCTGGGCTTCGACGTGCTGCGCGCCCGCAACCCACGCCTCATCTGTCTGTCCTTGAAGGGCTTCCTCTCCGGCCCCTACGAACACCGCACCGCGCTGGACGAGGTGGTGCAGATGATGTCCGGCCTGGCCTACATGACCGGCCCGCCCGGCCGCCCGCTTCGCGCCGGGGCGCCGGTGAACGACATGATGGGCGGCATGTTCGGCGCCATCGCCGTGCTCGCCGCGCTGCGCGAGCGGGAGACGTCGGGCCAGGGCCAGGTGCTGGCCGCGTCGTTGTTTGAGAACGCCGCCTTCCTGGTCTCCACCACCATGCTGCAGCAGGCGATGACCGGGGTGGCGCCGGAGCCCATGCCCGCCGGGCGCCGCGCCTGGGGCGTTTACGACGTGTTCACCGCTAGCGACGACGTGCAGATCTTCGTGGGCGTGGTCACCGACCGGCAGTGGGACATCTTCACGGCGGCGCTGGACGAGCCGGCGCTGCGCGACCCCGCCTATGCCAGCAACAACCTGCGCAGCGCGGCCCGGCCGACACTGATCCCTTTGGTGCAGAGCATGCTGGGCCGCCTGCCGGTGGCCAAGATCGAGGCGCTGTGCGAACGCGCCGGCCTTCCCTTCGCCCGCATCAACAAGCCCTGGGACCTGTTCGAGGACGAGCACCTGAAGGCCAGCGGCGGCCTGCTGCCCATCACCCTGCCGGATGGCCGGCCCGGCCTGGTGCCCGCCCTACCGATGCAGTTCGGCGACCGGCGGCTGGGGATTCGGCACGACCTCGCCACCCCCGGCCAGCACAATGATGAAATTCTGGGCGGCCTGGCATGAAAGCGCTGGCTTCCCGCATGGAGATGGCGAGTTGGCTCGCATGATCGCCCGCCGCGCGCTGCCGTTTCTTGCCCTGCCCAGCCTGGCGCAGCCAACCTACCCGGATCGCCCCATCCGCTTCATCGTGCCCTTCCCACCCGGCGGCGGCACCGACGTGGTCAGCCGCGAGCTGGCTCAACGCATCCAGGCCGCGCTCGGCTGGACGCTGGTGATCGAGAACCGGCCCGGCGCCGGCGGCAATATCGGGCTGGACG
>CAXTJY010000475.1:0-1617 GCA_964244395.1 uncultured Rhodovarius sp. | reverse complement strand
CGGCGCCGGACGGCTACACGGTGGGCCTGGGGCAGACCGCCAACCTGGCGATCAACCCGGCGCTCTACCCTTCCATGCCCTTCGACCCACTGCGCGACCTCACGTTGATCAGCACGGTGGCGCAGCAGCCGCTGGTGCTGGTGACCGCGGCGCGGGCGCCTTTCGGCGACCTGGCCGCCGTCGTGGCCGCCGCCCGGCGCGCGCCGCTCACCGCCGGCCACCCCGGCAACGGCACGGTGGGACATCTGGCGGGCGAACTGTTCGCCCGCGCCGCCCGGGTCGAACTCACCGCCGTGCCCTATCGCGGCGCGTCAGGCGTGGTGGCCGACCTGCTGGCGCGCCGCATCGACCTGTATTTCGCCAACCCGCCCTCGGTGCGCGGCCTGATCGATGGCGGCGAATTGCGGCCGCTGGCGGTCAGTGCGCCGGCCCGCGCGGCTGCGTTCCCGGCGGTGCCGACCTTCGTGGAATCAGGCTTCCCCAACTTCGTCGCGCAGAACTGGACCGGCCTGGTGGCGCCGGCCCGGCTGCCACCGCCGCTGCTGGCGCGCTGGAACGAGGCGGTGCGGGCCGCGCTGGCCCACCCAGAGATGCTGCGCCAGCTCGCCCAGGACGGGACGGAGGCGATGCCGAACACGCCCGAGGGGTTCCGCAGCTTCCTCGAGGGCGAACACGCCCGTTGGGGCCAGGTGGTGCGCGAGGGGCGGATCGAGCTGAGCTGACTCAGCCCCTGGCCTCGCTCAGCGCTGCCAAGTAGTCGTCCAACGTGGCGTCCAGCCTGGCGTAGAGCAGGCCGTCGAACTCGGCGGTGCCGTGGCCGGCCTGCGCCGTTTGCAATCCACGCAGATAAGCCAGCCTGTCCTCCGGCCGGATGGCGATGGGCGGGTAGCCGCCGCGCAGCAGCATAAGGTTCATCAGCAGACGGGCTGTCCGGCCGTTGCCGTCGGCGAAGAGATGGATGTCCACCAGTTCGCGATGCAGCCGAAAGGCGTCCTCGGGCGTATTGGTCAAGCCGCGCATGGAATCCCCCAGATCGCCCATCAACGCCGGCAACTCGGCCGGGGAGGGAAAGGCGTGGCGCGTGCCGGTATCGGTCAGGACGTAGCGCCCAGCATCGGCGTAGCGCCCGGCCATCTCCGGCTGGCTGCGCTTCAGCACCAATGCATGCAATTCCCGGACGGTGCCCGTGGTGAGGGGCGTTTCCCGTCGCGCCAACCCGCGCACGAAGTCGATGGCCTCGGCGTGGTCGATGGCCTCCATGTGGTCGCGCAGCGGCTTGCCGCCGATGGTGATGCCCTTCTCGATCACCAGCGTGGTTTCCAGCGCCGTCAAGGTGTTTCCCTCGATGGCGTTGGAGGAATAGGTCAGCTCCAGATCATGCACGTATTGCAGCGCATGCAAGGCATTCGGATGCAGTGGTCGCAGCCGGTCCAGCCGCGCCTTCTTTTCGGCGACATCGTGGACGAGCCGTCCGAGGTGCATCGCGTTCCATACCACCGATCGGACACCGCTGCCCCCCTCAACTTCCCCGCCGATCACCGCTAAACACCCACGCATGAGCGAAGCGCCCACCCATAAACGTGTCCTGCTGAAGATTTCCGGCGAAGCCCTGATGGG
>CAXTJY010000474.1:2159-3906 GCA_964244395.1 uncultured Rhodovarius sp. | reverse complement strand
TTCCTGCACGGCACCAAGACGCTGGCGTATGAGCTGTGGGAGGATGGCTTGCCGGACAACGTCATCGTGCCCTGCGGGGCCGGGTCGAACGTGCTGGGCCTGCATATCGGGTTTTCGGAGCTGCTGCGGGCCGGGCAGATCGACCGCATGCCGAAGATCTTCGCGGCGCAGCCGGCGAATTGCGGGCCGATCGCGCGGGCGGCGCTGGGGCTGGCGGCGCAGGCGGCGCTGCCGACGATTGCCGAAGGCACCGCGATTGCACAGCCGCTGCGGGCGCCGGAATGCATCGCGGCGCTGCGCGAGAGCGGCGGTGGGGCGGTGCTGCTGGAGGAGGCGGAGATCGCCGAGGCGGCGTTGGCGCTGGCGCGGCGTGGTGTCTATGTCGAGCCGACCTGCGCCCAGGCGGCGGCGGCGTTCGGGCGGCTGCTGGCGGATGGCCGGATCGCGGCGCGGGAGGCGACGGTGGTGGTGCTGACCGGCACCGGGCTGAAGGCCACGCCGCGTTATGCAGAGTTGCTGGGGGTGAGCGTGTGAACCCGCGCATCGCCCTGCTGGGCTTTTCGATCGAATGCAATCGCTTTGCACCCATGGCCACGCTGCGCGACTTCGAGACGCGATGCCTGCTGCAGGGCCAGGCGATAGTGGACGACGCGCGCGCCACCGCCCCAGCCGCGCTGGGCGAGATGCCGGGCTTCGTCACCGCCATGGACGCGGCCGGGCCGTGGCAGCCGCGCCCCATCATGCTGGCGATGGCGGAGCCGAATGGGCCGGTGGATCACGCGGTGTTCCAGGCGTTCATGACGGAGTGGCGGACCGGGCTGGAGGCTCTCCGCGGGCAATGCGACGGCGTCTTCGCGGTGCTGCATGGCGCCGGGCTGACCACCGCGCTGCACGATCCGGAAGGCGCGTTGCAGGCGCTGGTGCGGGAAGTGCTGGGCAAGCTGCCCTTCGTCTGCGTGTACGACCTGCACGCCAATGTCTCGACCGAGAATGTCGCGTTGAACGACGCCTTCGTCGGCTACCGCACCAACCCGCACGTCGATATGCGGGCGCGGGGCGAGGAGAGCGCGGCGTTGATGCTGCGGCTGCTGGCCGGCGAGCGGTTCGTGCGCGCGCAGCGGCGGCTGCCGATCATGGCGCCGACGGTGTCGATGCTGACGGCGCAGGGGCCTTATGCGGAGGTGATCGATCTGGGGCAGGAGCGCGCCGGGCCTGGCATTGCCAATGTCTCTGTGATGGGCGGCTTCGCCTATGGCGACACGCCGTTCAACGGCATGACGGTGGTGGTGACGGGGACCGAGCGCGAGGCGGTGGACGCGCTGGCGGAGGAGCTGGCCGAGGCGTGCTGGGAGCGGCGGGACCGCTTCGTCGCCCGGCTGACCTCCATCCCGGACGCGCTGGCCCGGCTGGCGGCCAGCCCGGTGCCGCTCGCCTTTGCCGATGTGGCGGACAATCCGGGGGGTGGCGGCGGCGGCAACACCATGGAGATTTTGCGCGCCTTCCATGACGCCGGGGTGGAGGGGGCCGCCTTCGGCTGCATCATCGATCCGGCACTGGCGGCGGAGGCGCATGCGCTGGGCGAGGACGCCGAACGTCCGGAAGGGTTCGAGAACATCGAAGATTTGCCGCAGAAGTTCGTCGTCATGCCGCCGGACGGTCTTCGGGAGAAGAAGAAGACGAGCACTCGTACCGCGCTCACCGAATGCGCGCTGCGGCTGCGCGCGCCCGCCCCCTTCGCCGGAGATCG